>NZ_WHJF01000075.1:0-33858 GCF_011682185.1 Massilia genomosp. 1 | reverse complement strand
GGCGCGCTATGGTCGCCTTCCTACTTTGCCGGTAGCTGCGGCGGTGCGCCTATCGCCGTTATCCGGCAGTACATCGAACAGCAGCAGACGCCGCACTAGACGCACCAAACCGGACGGCTGCGCCGTCCGCGCTCTTGCCCCCGCCCCGCCCTGAAGGGCGAGGTTTGCCGCGCAACCGATCAAACCGTCTTCCAGATCCGGATTGCCGGCAGCGGCCACGCCGCCGCACAGTGCGACAGCGAAAAGGCCGAGTAAAGCTGCATGGTGCATGCTCATGATCATTCGGAAAAGCGTTGGTGTGACATATGATCGAGCGGCGCTGGTTCCGGCGCGGTATCGCTTGCCGGAACAATCGGAAAAGCAAACGTATACGCGACCACCACCACCACCGGCGCGATCCAGACCGCGAGCCAGGACCAACCGAGTTCGCCTGGCAAAATGATCAGTGCGAGTATCAGTGCCAGCAGATTATATATCGCCAGCATGGTCATTTTTTCGTGCATGGGCCGGCGCGAAAAATACAGGTAGAAACCGAGGCCGAACAAGCATACAAGGAAAGGAATGCCCACCCCAATCAACCTGGCCGCGTCCTCGACCGCTTTCCCATCCATGATGACGGCCATTGCTGGCAAGGACACGCACAGCCCTGCCGCGAGGGTGATGCCATACAAAAAAGTGCTCTGCGCTTTCATTGTTTTCCAGTTCGTTTTTCGCATTGCTCATGCGGTCGATGAGCGATTATGCACGCATCAGTGGCGCGATTGCCCGCATGCGACAATATCATCCGCGATTTACTTATTCAATCACTATCGGGACAGCTACATGAATTGGCTTAAGAGACTCGCCGGCCAGATAGCAGGCAAAAACGAAAAAACCAACAACGCCGGGGTAGCGTCTGCGACGCCAAACGATGCGAGCGCGCCCATCGATGCGGCCGCGCCGGCCGCCGCCGGACCGGAGCTCACCCTGCGCGAAGGCACGCCCGAATTCAACCTGATGGTCGCCAGCACCGAGCTCAAAACCGGCGCCAACCTGGCCCACGGCGCAGCGCACCTGGCCGTCCTGCTGGAAGTCGATCCAGGCCGCGCCGACTGGCAGGCGCTGGCCGCGCGCTACCTGGACGCGGCCGGCGGCGATGTGGACGCCCTGCTGCCGGTCGGCGACGAGCGCTTTGTCAACAGCGAAGCCTTGCGCGCCTGGTTCTGGCAGCGCCAGGGCAAGACGCCGGAGGCGCTCGACCTGCTGCTGCAGATCGCGCGCGCCGCCGCGCATGCGACCTATCTGCATGCATGGGCGCTCGACTGGCTCGAGCAGGACGGCGCGCTGGCCCGTGTCGGCGAAGCGAGCATGATGCAGCTGCTGGCGACGGCGCTCAACAGCGTCGAAGAAGCGCACCAGTCTTCGGCCGGCACCGTGTACGACATGGGGCGCTGGGCATGCCTGGCCGAACGCGCCAGCGCCGGTTATGCGCCATCGCCCATCCTGCTTCTGGTGCGCGCCGGCCTGCAACGCAAAGCCGGCAATTTTGACGCCGCGCTGGCGATCACCGGCCCGATCGGGCAAGCCGCCTGCGCCGAACAGGCCAACGCCATCGGCCTGCTGCTGCGCTGCATGCGGCGCTTCGACGAAGCCGAACAAGCCTTCATCCACGCCGGCAGCTTCGATCCGGCCGACATCACGCCCAAGCTGGAAGCGGGCGACACCTGCTTCGAGGCGGGCAACTGGCACAAGGCGCTGTTCTGGTACGAGGCCGTGCTGACGTCCGAGAGCGAGCAGGCGTGGGCGCTGCCCTCGTCCTGGTACTGCCGTTACAAGCTCGATGGCGACGAAGCCTGGATGGAGCGCTTGTGGGAAGCGATGCGCGGCGGCGACAAGCGCGCGCACCTGCTGGTGTTCCGCGAGCGCGGAAAGGTGGCGCAATCGCACGACGCCGGCGCCAACCTGCTGCGCACCCTGCTCGAACGCTGGCGGGAAAACGGCGACAGCGACGGCAGCGGGGGCGCGATGGCGATCTCCGCCACTGTCATGGAAGCGCCGAGCAACCGGCTTGCATTCGCGCTCGAACTGGCGGGACGCAATCCCCCGGTGAAGCTGGAGATCACTTTCGGCCCGCTTCCGGCCGTCGACCCGCGCCTGGCGCTGGCGCCGGTCGATTATCCGCTGTGGGCCTACCAAGGCACCGTTCCGCATCCGGCCTTGCCGGCGCCCGACCCGGCGGTGCGGGACGCCATCGCGGCGCTGGCGCTGGCGCCCTACAACCCGAACGAGAACTGGGCCAGGGCCAGCTACGTGGCGGCGCGCTTCGGCACGCGCCATGTGCGCGACATATTGGCGGCGATGGTGTACCCGCCGCCGCTGCCGCAGGATGTGCGCGCGCTCGAATGGCTGCCGCGCGTGCAGCTGGCGGCAGCGTATGTGCTGGGCCAGGTCGACAGCGGCTGGGAAGGGTCGGAGCGGCGCCGCGCGCTGGTCTCGGTGCTGTTCGGGCCGATGGACTGGACCACCTGCGCGGCGATCCGGGTACTGGCCCGTATCGCCACCACGGAACCGGCCTGCGCCACCGACATCCTGTGCTTGTTCGCGCGGATGGAGCGGCATATTCCCGAGGTCGGCCATTGGGACTGGGTCACGCTCCTGTACGAGCAGTGGCTGGAACTGCCGTTCCTGTTCGATGCGGAACGCGAGGAACTGCGCCGCAAGCTGGCGGCGCGTGAAGAAGATGAGCAGGAAGGCTAGCGCCAGCTGTTTTGATACGCGCCGATGTGCGCGCCGATGTCGCCCGCTGCGAGGGTCAGCACCCACTGCTCGAACGACAACGCCGCGTCGTGCGGCGCGCCGAGAAAGCCGGCGCGGCACGCGGCCATGAACTCGCCCAGTTCGCGGCCCTGGTAGCCGGTCCGCGCGCCGACGATGGCGCCGTTCCAGACCACTTTCGCGCGCTTGTGGGTGTCGTGTTCGTCGATCGCCGCCAGGTACTGCGGGCGCGCTTCAGGGAAGATGCCGCTGAAGATGCGCTGTTCCCAGTCGGCCCGTTCGGCATCGCGCTGCGCTGATTTTTTGCCGCCGTCCCAGGCCGACCAGCTGTAGCGGTCCAGTTCCGGCTTGTCCGCGATCCAGGCCAGGAACGCGGTGTACGACGGTCGCTTGGCGTCGCGCACGCGGCTGGCGGCGTTGCGGTTGTCGAGCAGGTAGATCTGGCGGTGAAAATACGGGGTCGAAGCGGCAAATTCGAACACCTCTTCCAGGGTGTCGAAGCCTTGCAGGTAACGCGCGTGGTCGTAGCCGAGCAGGGCAAAGGTTTTGGCGACGTCGCGCGAGATGAGGATGCCGGCGAACACCTGGTCGTTGTCGCGCAGGAGCTTCCACAAGCCGTCATGGCCGTATTTGAGGCCCATCTTGTGGGCGATGCGGCCCATCAGGTTGCCCAGGTCGTTGAAGGCGTAGTAGGACGCGGCGAAAGCCATTTCTTCGGCCGGGGTGGTGATCAGGTCGATCTGCATCGCGCGGAAGTCGAACGAGACCACGTCGCCGTTGACGATCAGGTCCTGCGGCGCAAAAGCGGCCTTGACCTGCTCGATCCAGTCGGGCGGGAGCTGGGTCGATTCGATCAGGATGTCGCTGTCGCCGAAGCTTTCCTTGCTGCCGTAGGCGAGGATCGGCTGGCAGCCGATGCCGGGAAAGAGCGCGCGCAGCTTGTCGATCGTGGCGGCGGTGATGGCGGTGTAATCGGCCCCCGACTGGCGGGTGACGCCGACGTGTTTCATGGCGTTTCCACCCATGACAGCCTCCTTTGTTAGGTGCGGATTTTCGACAGCAGCTTGGTGGTCGAGCGGTCGTGTTCGAAATCGATGGCGACCGCCTGGCCGCCGTAGGCCAATACCGCCTGGCCTTCGGGAATGGCGCGCATGTCGTAGTCGCCGCCCTTGGCGTAGATCTCGGGGCGCGCTTCGAGCACCACTTCGAGGGCGGTGTCTTCGTCGAAATCGACCACCAGGCTGACCGATTCGAGGGCCGCCAGCACGGCCATGCGGTCGGCGCCGTTGTTGAGGGGACGGTCGTCGCCCTTGCCGAGGCGCTTGACCGAGGCGTCGGTGTTGGCGGCCACCACCAGCGAGGCGCCCAGCGCGCGCGCCTGGGCCAGGTAGGTCACGTGGCCGCGGTGCAGGATGTCGAACACGCCGTTGGTCAGCACCACCGGTTTGGGCAGGGCGGCGACGCGGGCGGCGAGGTCAAGGCGGGGACAGATTTTGTTTTCGAAGTCGGGCATGGGGGGGCTGGTTATAGTGGTACAGCGTCGTTCCCGCGCCAAGGCGGCCCTCGGCCGGAACCCAAGTTCGTCGCAATGCGGGTAAAACTTGGGTTCCCGCCTGCGCGGGAACGACGTTGAAATTACTCTTCTTCTTCCTCATCCATCGCCATCGACAAATCATTCGACTTCGATCCCACCGCGCCGCCCGGCTCCTTGCGGTCGCCGCGCAGCTTGATCTGCAAACGCAGGCCGTTGGCCGAGTCGGCGTTGCGGATCGCTTCGTCGTAGCCGATCTGCCCCCGGTTGTACAACTCGTACAGCGCCTGGTCGAACGTACACATGCCCAGCTCGCGCGACTTGTGCATGATCTCCTTGATCGACTGGAAATTCCCCTTCAGGATCATCTCGCTGATGGTCGCCGTATTGAGCAAGATCTCGATGGCCGCCTTGCGCCCCTTGCCATCCTCGGTGCGCACCAGCCGCTGCGAGACAATCGCACGCAGGTTCGACGACAAGTCCATCAGCAGCTGGTTGCGCCGCTCTTCCGGGAAGAAGTTGATGATCCGGTCCATGGTCTGGTTCGAATTGTTCGCGTGCAGGGTGCCCAGGCACAGGTGGCCCGTTTCGGCGAACGCGATCGCGTGCTCCATGGTCTCGGTATCGCGGATCTCGCCGATCAGGATCACGTCCGGCGCCTGGCGCAGCGTGTTTTTCAGCGCCGCATGCCAGGAGTGCGTATCGACCCCCACTTCGCGGTGCGTGATCAGGCAGTTCTTGTTCTTGTGGACGTATTCGACCGGGTCTTCCACCGTGATGATGTGCCCCGCCGAATTGGCGTTGCGGTAATCGATCATCGCCGCCAAGGTGGTCGACTTGCCCGATCCCGTGCCGCCCACCACCAGCACCAGCCCACGCTTGGTCATCACGACCTCTTTCAATACTTCCGGCAGGTCGAGCTTTTCAAAATTCGGGATTTCGGACGCGATCGTGCGCACCACCATCGCCACGCATTGCTGCTGTACATACACATTGACGCGGAAACGACATACATTCGGCAACGCAATGGCAAAATTGCATTCCATTTCCTTCTCGAACTCGTTGCGTTGCTTGTCGTTCATTAACGACAAGGCCAGCGCGCGGGTGACTTCGCCGGTCAGCTTTTGCTGACTCATCGGCTTCATCGCACCCTGGTATTTCATGCTCGGAGGGAAGTCGGCCGAGATGAACAAGTCGGAGCCGCCCTGATGATGCATTACGGTCAGCAATTTATGGATGTAGGCCTGTGCTTCAATCGGGCCAAAAGTGGTGGACATGCTCGCCTTTCAAGTGGTCGGCGGGTCGAAAATCCGCCCGCGGCCCAATTATATCGACTGCATTCCGGTAGAATATAATTTCTTTGCTGAGCTATAAGCAATATCGTGTCACGACAGGCGCGCCGCGCCTGTCCTCTTCCAGCCCTCACCTTTATGACCCTCACTGAACTGAAATATATCGTTGCCGTCGCGCGTGCGAGACATTTCGGACACGCCGCCGAGGCGTGTTACGTCGCCCAACCCACCTTGTCGGTCGCCATCAAGAAGCTCGAAGACGAGTTGGGCGTGGTGTTGTTCGAACGCGGCGGGGCTGAAATTTCGGTCACGCCGCTGGGGGCGCAGATCATCGCCCAGGCCGAACGCGTGCTGGAACAGACCGCCGCCATCAAGGAGCTGGCCAAGCAGAACAAGGACCCGCTGGCCGGGCCGCTGCGCCTGGGCGTGATCTATACCATCGGCCCCTACCTGCTGCCGCCGCTGGTGAAGAACATCATCGAGCGGGTGCCGCAGATGCCCTTGATCTTGCAGGAAAATTTTACCGTGCGCCTGCTCGAACTGCTGCGCCAGGGCGAACTGGACGCGGCCATCATGGCGCTGCCGCTGCCGGAACATGGCATGTCGATGCAAACCTTGTACGACGAACCGTTCGTGGTGGCCGTGCCGCAAAACCACCCGTGGGCCAAGCGCAAAGTCATCTCGGCCCAGGATTTGAAATCCGAAACGATGTTGTTATTAGGCAACGGTCACTGTTTCCGCGACCAGGTGCTGGAAGTATGTCCGGAAATGGCGCGTTTTTCGTCGCCGGGCAATGGCATGCAGCGCACCTTCGAGGGCTCGTCGCTGGAAACGATCCGCCACATGGTCGCCAGCGGCATCGGCCTGACCGTGCTGCCGCGCGCATCGGTGCCGGACATGCAGTCGCGCAGCAATATGCTGGCCTTCGTCCCCTTCGAGGAGCCGGTGCCGTCGCGCCGCGTGGTCATTGTGTGGCGCAAGAGTTTTACCCGCCGCGCCGCCATCGAGGCGGTGTGCGAAGCGGTCGCCGCCTGCGACTTGCCGGGCGTTGAGATGCTGGCGCCGGACCCCGCCTGAGGCACTTCCGGGGCCAGCATGGGATGCTCGGCCTTCTGACTATAAAATTGCTCTAATGCATTTTTGATGCCCGGGGAATGGGCGCTGGCCGGGCAACAGGGCGCAAAAGCGAGCGCGAAAGCGACGCTGTTCAATTGCGCTATTGGAAGTAAGCCTGAATGACAAAAACGTTACAATCTCATCGATCACGGTCGTGCGCCGCCTGGCGCCACCGTCCCTTTGTTCGCCGCCGATGGCGTTTTTTCGACATGACAGGATGCCTGATATGTTTTCGACGAAATTACTTGGCCTGAGAGAGACTGCGCTCAGGGTGGCCGGCGAGATCGCTCCTTTCGCCACGCAAGTCGACAGCGAAGCGGCCTGGCCGGCCCGTTCAATGGCGGCCCTGTCGAAGGCCGGGCTGATGGGACTGCAAGTGCCGGAACAACTCGGCGGCCACGGCCAGGGTCTTCTCGCGCTGGCGGTACTGACGGAAACGCTGGGCCAGGCCTGCCCCTCGTCGGCACTGTGCTTCGGCATGCATTGCGTGGGGACGGCGGTGATCGCCGCCAAGGCCACCTCCTACCAATCCGGGCATTACCTGAGCCAGATCGCGCGCGGCGAGCATATCACCACCCTGGCCCTGTCCGAAAGCGGGACCGGCGCCAATTTCTATCTGTCCGATACGCGCATCACCCTGGGCGCTGACCGGTTTCTGGTCAACGGGACCAAGCAATTCGTCACCAATGGCGGCCACGCCGATTCCTACGTGGTGTCGGCGCTGACGCCGGATTCGGGCGAAATTGGCGACGTGAGCTGCCTGATCGTCGACCGCGACGCGGTCGGGATCGAATGGCTCGAACCCTGGCACGGCTTCGGCATGCGCGGCAACTCGTCACGCGGCATGCGGCTGCACGATGCACAGGTCCCGCTCGCCAATCTGTTGGGCGACCCCGGCGACCAGATCTGGTACGTGTTTGAAGTCATCGCGCCCTACTTTCTCATGGCGATGGCGGGCAGTTATCTCGGCATTGCGCAATCGGCGCTGGAGGCCGTCGGCGAGCATATGCGCACGCGGCGTTACAACCATACCGGCGAATCGTTGCGCCACCTCGACCATTTGCAGATGAAGTATGCCGACATGTGGAGGTCGGTGGAAAAGACGCGGCAACTGCTGTACGCGGCCGGAGAGCGCGGCGACTGCGGCGATCCCGAGGCACTGCCGTTCATTTTATCGTGCAAGGCCGATGCCGCCGAGACCGCCGTGGCGGTCAGCAATGAAGCGATGACGATCTGCGGCGGCATCGCCTATCGCGAGAACAGCCGGGTGAGCCAGATGCTGCGCGATGCGCGCGCCGGGCATGTGATGGCGCCCACCACCGATATGCTGAAAATCTGGGCCGGGCGATCCTTGCTCGGCTTGCCTTTGCTGTAACGACGCGGTGAACTACAAGCTCATCTTTCTCATTGTTGCGGATCTGCATGCGCAGGTCCCTGAGGCGCTCGCGCAGGCGCTCAAGGAACAGCAACTCGACGCTGTGCTGGCAACGCGCGCCGATGCGCTCGAGCGCATCGAGGAATTGATCGGCCAGGGCCAGGAACCATCGGTCGTCCTGGTGGGGCCGGGCATCGGCAATCCGGCCTCGCTCGCGCGCCGGATTCGCGCCGTCTGGCCGATCGGGCAGATGCTCTTCGTGCCCGCCAGGGAGCAGTTCGAAGCGACCCAACAGGCATTGCGCTATGTACCCACGCTGGGGCCGAACTGGTCCCTGGTGGCGCTGGACGATCCACGCCTGGGCGAGAAATTGCTGCGCGCGGCGCAGGCAAGCCGCCAGCGGGCGCGGCTGCGCACCACCCTGGACCGGGCCAATGTCCGGCTGGCGGCGCCGAAAGCGGTCGATAACGTGGCCTATCGCCAGTCGCTGATCTCGGAGCGCTATCTGGCCAGCTTGCTGCAGCACTCGTCGGATGCGATTTTCTCGCTCGGGCCACGCGACCATGTGCTGTATTGGAGTACCGGGGCGGAGCGGCTGTTCCAGTGCTACCCACGGCACAACCAGGCCGCTGCCGAACTGCCTTTTTGGTCAGCCATGCTCGCTGCGCTGCTCGATCGTATCCACGCCGGCGCGGCGCCATTGAAAGCCGCATTGAGCGCCGTCATCGATGGCCAGAGCTTGCACCTGGAAGTGTCGATGGCGCGGGTGGAGGATGAACACCGTCATTTCCTCGGCACATCGATTTGCGCGCGCGATGTGTCCGACGCGGTGCGCGCCATCGAAACGGAACGCGCGGCGCGGCTCGATGCCGAACGCCTCAGTCGCCTCAAGGACGAGTTCCTGGCGCTGCTGTCGCATGAACTGCGTACGCCGCTCAGCGTCGTCATCGGTCGTACCCAGCTCCTGCGCATCCAGCACAGCAATTCGCCCGACCTGCAATTTTCTCTGGAAGTTATCGAACGCAACGCCAGGCTGCAGGCCAAGCTGATCGAGGACTTGCTGGACGTGTCCGCGATCGTCGCCGGCAAGCTTACCCTGGACTTGCACGCGATCCCGCTGGTTGACCTGCTGCGCGCTGCGACCGATTCGGTGCGGGCCATGACCGACGCCAGGCAGCTCAAGCTGGTAACACAGTGCGCGCTGGGCGGGGTGACGATTCGCGCCGACGTACACCGCGTACAACAGATTCTCTACAACATCCTCAGCAATGCCATCAAGTTCACCCCCGAAGGCGGCTCGGTATTCGTTCGCGCCTCGGTCGTTTCGGAGCAGCGCGCGCAAATCGTGATCGAAGATACCGGCTGCGGCATCGGCGCCGAATTCCTGCCGCATGTATTCGACAAATTCGGACAGGAAGATGCCTCGCTCACGCGCCGTCACGGCGGCTTGGGAATCGGCCTGTCGATCGCGAAGCAGCTTACCGAATTGCATTCAGGGAGCATCGGGGTAAGCAGCCCCGGGCGTGGGCTGGGCACCAGCTTTACGCTCACTTTTCCCATTGATTCCGTGGACGAGGGCATGGGCCCAGGCCGCCTGCGTGCCGTCATGCCGGCGGCGCAATCGGGCATGCTTGCGCAGCGCCGCATTCTGTTGGTGGAAGACGTGGCCGACACGCGCGCCTTGGTCACGGACGTGCTCGGCGCGCACGGCGCCTATGTACTGGCCGCCCCATCGGCGCTGGTCGCGCTTGCGTTGCTCGACAGCGAGGCCCCGGAGCTGCTTGTCAGCGATATCGGGATGCCGGAAATGGATGGCTACCAGCTGATCGCCGAGATCCGGCGGCGTGGCTATTCAAGCACCGCCCTGCCGGCCGTGGCCCTGACCGCGTTCGCCGGCGCGGAAGACCGCCAGCGGGCCTTCGACGCCGGTTTCCAGGCGCATGTGGCCAAGCCGTATATCGTGGCCGAACTGGTATCCACCCTGGTGGCGATGCTAAGTAAGTGCGCATAAATTCTTGTCATTTCTAGCTTCCATAAGCGGTGCCTTGCTGCGTTGCCCACCGCTAGCAGTGTTCGCACTGCGTCGCGGCGTGCGCCTTGCCAGGCATCCGCTTCTGTTCGCTACAAATGACAATAATTTCTGCACACTTACTTAGCGCAGCACGACGGGGCGGTTCGCTGAGCTGGCGCACCAGCGCAGCGGCGCCCGACGCAGCGGCGCCCGACGCAGCGGCGCCCGATATCCTCGTCAAAAACGGCGCGGCCGCACGCCCCGCTGTCCAAACACAGTAAAATCCCAGCCTCGCCCACGACAGTCGCGCCCGCGACCCGACCATGAACAAGCTGTCGCTGTACTTCCGCCTGATCCGCCTGGACAAGCCGATCGGCATCCTGCTGCTACTCTGGCCTACCCTGATCGCCCTGTGGATTGCCGCGCGCGGCAAGCCCGACCCGGCCGTCGTCCTCATTTTCTGCCTCGGCACGGTCCTGATGCGCTCGGCCGGCTGCGCCATCAACGACTACGCCGACCGCGATTTCGACAAGCACGTCAAGCGCACCGCCGAACGCCCCCTCACCAGCGGACGCATCAAAAGCTGGGAAGCGCTGGCCGTAGCCGCCGTCCTGTCGATCGCCTCCTTCCTGCTGATCCTGCCGCTCAACACCCTCACCAAGCAGCTCTCGGTGGCGGCGCTGATCGTCGCCGGCAGCTATCCGTACTTCAAACGCTTCTTTTCCATTCCCCAGGCCTACCTGGGCATCGCCTTCGGCTTCGGCATTCCGATGGGCTTTGCCGCCGTGCAGAACCAGGTGCCGGCCGTGGCCTGGTGGCTGCTGCTGGCCAACGTGTTCTGGGCCGTGGCCTACGACACCGAATACGCCATGGTCGACCGCGACGACGACCTGAAAATCGGCATCCGCACCGCGGCCATCACCTTTGGCCGCTTCGACGTGGCCGCCGTCATGCTGTGCTACGGCGCCGCGCTGGCCATCATCCTGGTGTGCGGCTGGCTCGAAGGCTTGCGCGCATGGTTCGTCGGCGGCGTTGCCGTGGCCGCCGCAGTGGCGCTTTATCACTACACTTTGATCCGCGGACGCGAACGCATGGCTTGTTTTGCCGCGTTTCGGCACAACAATTGCTTGGGTGCGGCCCTTTTTGCCGGTGTGGCGTTAGACTACGCTTTCAGCTGATGTTGTTCCGATAACACGGAAAGTCAACGTTGCCAGCGTGTAATATGCAATCCAGCGCGCCGGGCAGACCGGGCTTTCCTATCAATTCACTTACGAGGTAACAAAAATGATCGAATCCATCCCAACCAAGCCAGGCGCACGCGACCAGTTGATGAACGACCTGAAATCCGTGATCCAGGATGCCGAACAGTGGCTGCGCCACGGCAGCCAGTTGACCGGCGACGAGCTGCAAGCGGCCAAGGCCAAGTTCGAGCGCACCATCACGACCGCCAAGGCGGACCTGATTCGCCTGGAAGAAGCGGTGGTCGAGAAAACCAAGATCGCAGCCAGGGCGACCGACGACTACGTGCAGGAAAACCCATGGAAAGCGGTCGGGATCGGCGCGGCGGCAGGCGTCCTCATCGGCATGCTGATTTCGCGCAGGTAAGGCGCATGGCGATCGTCGAATCGGTGGGGCGGATCGGGGCGACCCTGATCGCCATGGTGCAAACGCGGCTGGAACTGGCCGCGATCGAGGTGCAGGAGGAGCTCCAGCGCTTCCTTGGGTATGTCGTGCTGGCGCTGGCGTCGCTGATCCTGTTCGGCGTCGCCCTGTTACTGGTGGTGCTGCTGGTGGTGGTGATCTTTTGGGACAGCTACCGCCTGGAAGCCATCGGCGCCCTGGCAGCGCTGTTCGGCGTTGCGGGTGCGATGGTTGCGCTGCAGGTCAAGCGCAGCTTTGACGCCCGTCCGCGCCTGCTGGGAGCGACCGTGGCTGAACTGAACAAGGATGTCAATTTCGTCAGGAATGCGGGGCACTTTGATGAGTAACGCGCCGATGGGTAACACGCCGATGGGTAACACGCCGATGGGTAACACGCCGATCAGTAACGACAAGCGGTCGCTGGCCGACCGGCGCGAAGCGCTGATTGTACAGTGTTCGATGCAGCGCCGGGACGCCGCGCGCGAGTTCGGCGCGCTGATCTCGCCGTTGACGCATCCGGTCAGCGGGATCGGCAAGATGCTCGGTGGCGGTGGCGGCGGGATGAAGCTGCCGCTGGGGATCGTCGGTACGGTGGCCGGACTGGTCATGGCCAAGTCGGGCAAGATACTACCGATGCTGACCGTGGGCCTGTCGCTGATCAAGGCTGTGCGCAGCGTGATGGGGCTGGTGCGCAAGAAGCGCAGCTAACGCCCATCCTTTGAAGTAACATTACTCGGTCGTTCCGGCCGCTATCCGCGTCGTTCCCGCCAAGGGGGCCGCCAAGGCCGGGAACGACGCGGTAGAGGTAGTAAGAACAGCTGTGTCGGGGTAGCGTTCAATCTGCCCCCAACTCATCCCCCAGCTCCCTGCCCCGCGCCGCCGCCGCCTTGATCGCGGCAACCACCTTCTCTTTCACGCCGCTCGCTTCCATGCTGCTCAAGGCCGCATAGGTCGTGCCGCCCTTCGAGGTCACGCGTTCGCGCAACAGCGACACCGCCTCATCGGACTGCGCCGCCAATTGCGCCGCACCAAGGAACGTGGCCAGCGCCAGCTGCTTGCCCTGTTCGGCCGACAGCCCCATCTCTTCGGCCGCCTGCTGCATCGCTTCGATAAAGTAAAACACATACGCCGGTCCGCTGCCCGACACCGCCGTCACAGGATCGATCATGTCTTCGCCATCGAGCCACACGGTCTGGCCCACGGCACGCATGATGTCGTCGGCCGCCGTCCTCTGCGCCGCGCTCACCCCCGCCATGGCCACCATGCCGGTGATGCCCAGGCCGATCAGCGCCGGCGTGTTCGGCATGGTGCGCACGATCGCGCCGTACCCACCGAGCCAGCGCGACAAGTCGGCTGCGCGAATCCCGGCCGCGATCGACAGGATCAAGGGCACGCCCGTCAAATGCGGCAGCAGCGCCGCCGCCACCTCGCGCATCTGCTGTGGTTTGACCGCCAGCACGATCGCATCGCACGCGGCCAGTGCGCCGTCGATCGCGGCGCTGGTGCTCACGCCGTGCTGCGCGTTCAGGCGCGCCAGCGCGTCGGCATTCGGATCGACCACGTGAATATCGGCCCCCGCCGCCAGCTTGCCCGCCAGGCCGGCGATCAGCGCCGACGCCATGTTCCCACCACCGATAAACGCAATCTTCATAGCCACCCTCATTGTTATCCGCACTGCGGTTATTCGTATTTGCGCGAGCCGAAAATCGCACTGCCCACGCGCACGATGGTCGCGCCTTCCGCCACCGCCGCGCCAAGATCGGCCGACATCCCCATCGACAGGGTATCGAGCGCCATCCCGTCCGCGCGCAAGCGCTCGTACAGCACGCGCAAGGTGCGAAACGCGGCGCGCTGCTGCTCGAGCTGCACTTGCGCTTCCGGGATCGCCATCAGTCCGCGCAGGCGCAAGTGTGGCAGTTGCGCCACTGCGCGCGCCAATTCAGGCAATGCTTCCGGCGTGACACCACTCTTGCTAGCCTCACCACTGATGTTAACTTGCAGACAAATATTCAAGGGCGCCAATTGCGGCGGGCGTTGTTCCGATAAACGCTGCGCTATCTTGAGCCGTTCGACGGTATGCACCCACGCGAAGATTGCTGCGATCGGGCGCGTCTTGTTACTCTGTATGGGGCCGATGAAGTGCCACTCCATCGGCGCGGCCGGCAAGGCGTGCGAAACGGCGGCAATTTTATCTAATGCTTCTTGCAAGTAATTCTCTCCGAACGCATACTGCCCGGCGGCAGCGGCTTCAAGTACGGCCTCGGCAGGAAAAGTCTTGGAAACGGCGAGCAATTGCACGGCGTTCCGGGGGCGGCCTGCGGCGTCGGCCGCAGCAACAATACTCGCATCGACAGCTTGCAAGTTCTGGACGATTGTGGACATAATCATTTTCGGCGGGCAATTCAATGCAGGTCGGTCGTTGCGAAATGCGCACACTATCGGCATGCGCCCATTCACGGCACAGGGATTATAAATGGACATCTCCGAATTACTCGCATTCTCCGTCAAGAACAAGGCATCCGACTTGCACCTCTCATCCGGCCTGCCGCCGATGATCCGCGTGCATGGCGACGTTCGCCGCATCAATCTGCCGCCGCTGGAGCACAAGGATGTGCATGGCATGATCTATGACATCATGAATGACGGCCAGCGCAAGCAGTACGAAGAAATGCTCGAGTGCGATTTCTCGTTTGCGATTCCGGGCCTGGCGCGCTTTCGCGTCAACGCCTTCAATCAGGAGCGCGGCGCGTCGGCGGTACTGCGGACCATTCCATCGAAGATCCTGAGCCTGGAAGACCTGAACGCCCCGCGCATTTTCGCCGACCTGGCGATGCGTCCGCGCGGCCTGGTGCTGGTCACCGGCCCGACCGGTTCGGGCAAGTCGACCACGCTGGCGGCGATGGTCAACCACCTCAACGAAAACGAGTATGGCCACATCCTGACCATTGAAGACCCGATCGAATTCGTACACGACTCGAAGAAGTGCCTGATCAACCAGCGCGAAGTCGGCCCGCACACGCTCTCGTTCAACAACGCGCTGCGCTCGGCGCTGCGCGAAGATCCCGACTGCATCCTGGTGGGCGAGTTGCGCGACCTGGAAACCATCCGCCTGGCCCTGTCGGCCGCCGAAACGGGCCACCTTGTGTTCGGCACCTTGCACACCTCCTCGGCCGCCAAGACCATCGACCGTATTGTCGACGTGTTCCCGTCCGAAGAAAAAGAGATGGTCCGCGCGATGCTGTCCGAATCGCTGCAGGCGGTCGTCTCGCAAACCCTGCTCAAGACAAAAGATGGCTCGGGCCGCGTGGCCGCGCACGAAATCATGATCGGCACGCCGGCGATCCGCAACCTGATCCGCGAAGCGAAGATCGCGCAGATGTACTCCGCGATCCAGACCGGCAGTTCGGTCGGCATGCAAACGCTGGACCAGAACCTGACCGACCTGGTTCGCCGCAACGTCATTTCCGGCGCTGCTGCGCGTTCGGCCGCCAAAACGCCGGAAAACTTCCCCGGCTAATTTTTAGGATATTTAATGGAACGCGACCAGGCCTCAAAATTCATGTTCGATCTGCTGCGTCTGATGACCAGCAAGAACGGCTCGGACTTGTTCATCACCGCCGGCTTTCCGCCGGCGATCAAGATCGACGGCAAGATCACCCCGGTGTCGTCCCAGCCGCTCACGCCGGCCCACACCGCCGACCTGGCGCGCTCGATCATGAGCGACAAGCAGACCGCCGGCTTCGAGCTGACCAAGGAAGCGAACTTCGCGATCAGCCCGGGCGACCTGGGACGGTTCCGGGTGTCGACCTTCATCCAGATGAGTTCTGTAGGCATGGTCCTGCGGACCATCACCACCGCCATTCCGCGCCTGGAAGACCTGGGCCTGCCCGAAGTCCTGAAAGACATCGTGATGACCAAGCGTGGCCTGGTGATCATGGTCGGCGCGACCGGTTCGGGTAAATCGACGACCATGGCCGCGATGGTCGGGCACCGCAACGAAAACAGCTACGGCCATATCATCACGATCGAAGATCCGGTCGAATACGTCCACCCGCACAAGAACTGCGTGATCACGCAGCGCGAAGTGGGCGTGGACACTGATTCGTTCGAAATCGCGCTGAAAAACTCGCTGCGCCAGGCGCCGGACGTGATCCAGATCGGCGAGATCCGCGACCGCGAAACGATGGAACACGCGATCGCCTTCGCCGAAACCGGTCACCTGTGCATGGCCACCCTGCACGCCAACAGCGCCAACCAGGCGCTCGACCGGATCATCAACTTCTTCCCCGAAGAGCGCCGCCAGCAGCTGCTGATGGACTTGTCGCTGAACTTGAAGGGCATGGTATCGCAGCGCCTGATTCCGATGAAGGAAGCCAAGGGCCGCTGCGTGGCGATCGAGATCATGCTCAACTCCCCGCTCATTTCGGACCTGATTTTCAAGGGCGATGTGCATGAGATCAAAGAGATCATGAAGAAGTCGCGCGAACTGGGCATGCAGACCTTCGACCAGGCGCTGTTCGACCTGCACGAAGCCGACAAGATCACCTACGAAGACGCGCTGCGCAACGCCGACTCGGTCAATGACCTGCGCCTGAACATCAAGTTGAACGGCAAGGAAGCGAAGAACCGCGACCTGTCGGCCGGTACCGAGCACCTGGGCATCGTGTGACGGGGGCGCTCGATTTCAAGGCTGCCGATATCTCGGGCACGCCGCTGGACCTGGCCATGTACAAGGGCCAGGTGGTGCTGGTCGTGAACACGGCCAGCGAATGCGGCTTCACCAAGCAGTACAAGGGCCTGGAGGCCGTGTACCGGCAATTCCGCGACAAGGGCGTGACGGTGCTCGGTTTTCCGTGCAATCAGTTCGGCGGACAGGAACCGGGCAGCGAAAGCGACATCGGCGCCTTCTGCGAAAAGAATTTCGGGGTGACGTTTCCGCTGTTTGCCAAGGTTGACGTGAATGGCGAGAATGCGCATCCCTTGTTCCGGCACCTGAAGAAAGCGGCGCCCGGTTTGCTGGGCACCGAGCGCATCAAGTGGAACTTCACCAAGTTCCTGATCGGGAAAGACGGCAGCGTCGTCAAGCGCTACGCGCCGGCGACCAAGCCGGAAGAGCTGGTGGCCGATATCGAGACGCTGCTGGCGAAGTAGCGCGCCTTGCCACGCCGTGTTGGCAAGAACGCGAAACGCATGACGTTATCACTGCCTGCGCGTCGTTCTCAGGGGGCGACGTGCGTGTGGTAGATCTTGCTCACGACCGTCCACTGGCCCCCGACCTTCAGCAGGTTGAAGAAGTCGGTGAAGCAGTAGCCCGAGACATCGTTGGTGTCGATGCGCGCGCTGGCGGCGGTGCCCACGATGTCGACCTTGACGATCGCCCCCTGTGCTTCAGGAGACGGGTGGAAGGCGTTGTCGATGCCGTCGAACAGGCCCTGGATCGGGCCGCCAGTCAGCTTGCCGTCGCCATCGACGCTAAACATCGTTGCCTGCTCGCTGAACGCGGGCTTCATGATGCTGCTCTTTGCCTGTTTGCAGCCTTCCTTGTACTTGTTCAGCACGTCGACGATGGCTTGATAATCTTGCACGTAGGTAGGTTTGTTCATGTTTTCACTCCGGGTTGTTCATGCAATCATGCGGGTCATGGTAAAAACCGGCCGCCTCGGCCGGCATCGCGTTCAATCCTTGCGGCCATCCGCAGCCGCGCCCTCCGTCGGCGCCCATGGTCCCAACTGGACCAGCTTGCTTGCGCGCTGGTCGAGCCACCAGCCGGCCTGCACATTCCAGCTGGCATAGGCCGCGTCCGGGCTGACCGCCCCCAGCGTCTGCTGTGCATGCAAGGGAAAGTGTGGATCGCGCAGCGCCGCATGTCCAAGCGCGACCAGGTCGGCCTGGCCCGAGGCGATGACGGATTCGGCCTGCCACGGATCGACGATGAGGCCTACAGCCATGGTGCCGATGTTCGCTTCGCGCCGAATCTGCGCAGCGAACGGCACCTGGAAGCCATAGCCGTTGGGGTAGTCGTAGACGCCGAAGCCACCGGACGAGCAATCGATGACGTCCACGCCGACCGCCTTCAAGGCCTCGGCGAAAGCGACGCTGTCGGCGATGGTCCAGCCGCTGCCGCTGCCATCGACTGCCGACAAGCGCACGAACAATGGCTTGTCCTGCGGCCAGACCTCACGCACTGCGCGAGCGATCTGCAGCGGCAGGCGGATGCGGTTCTCGAAGCTGCCGCCGTATTCATCGCTGCGGTCGTTGGTCAGCGGTGACAGGAAAGCGTTGAGCAGGAAGCCGTGCGCGTAGTGCAGTTCGAGCACATCGAAGCCTGCCTGCAAGGCGCGGCGGGCCGAAGCGACGAAGTCCGCACGGACCTTGGCGATGCCGTTGGCATCGAGGGCGGTGGGCAGCAGCCAACCGTCAGTGACCGGGCGCGCGCTCGGCGACACCACTGGCCAGGCGTGTTCGCCGCGTGCCGCGTCAACCTCGTTCAGTGGGCCGTTACCTTCAAATGCTCGCTGGATGCTCGCTTTAGGCCCTGCATGGCCAATCTGGATGCCAGGTGTCGCGCCATAGGCCTTGGCAAACGCGGCGATGCGTGCGAGGCCCGGTATCTGGGCGTCATCCCACAGGCCCAGGTCGCCATGGCTGATCCGTCCTTCGGGCGACACGGCGGTCGCTTCGACCATCAGCAGGCCGAAGCCGCCAAGAGCGAAACGTCCGTAGTGGATGGTGTGGTAATCGCTGACGTAACCATCTTTCGCCGTGTACTGGCACATCGGGCTGAGGGCATAGCGGTTGCGCAGGGTGACGCCGCGCAATGTCAGGGGTTCAAAGATTTTGCTCATGGTTCTTTTCTCGAAAGATGGCTTGCCTGGCCGGATTGATTTGCTTGATGTGACCAGTATGCGGATCGGCGATAATGACGTGAATAGTCATAGATAGAGATACAGCATGAACAAAAAGGTCATAATCGAGCCTTCAGGCCGCGTGGAAGGCGCACTCCCTGCGCCGCCGCTGCATCTTCCTGGTCTGCTGACCTTTGAGGCTGCCGCCAGGCATTTGAACTTCGCTCGCGCCGCCGCGGAAATGGGCGTCACGCCGACTGCGGTATCGCGCACGATCAAAAACGTCGAAGCACAATTGCATGTGCGGCTGTTCAACCGCACCACACGCAGTGTCAGCCTGACCGAGGCGGGCGCCTCATTGAACGCGGCATTGGCGCCGCCGCTGGCCTTGATCAGAAACTCCTTGTCGCAAGCCTTGCTCGCGACTGATCAACCGTCGGGCATGTTGCGCGTCAGTTCATCCTACGTTGCCTACCATATCTTGATCGAGCCGCACATCGCGTCGTTCCTGGAACAATTCCCGCTGATTAATGTCGAAATATCACTCGACAATCAACTGAGCGATATCGTCGGTGCCGGTTTCGATATCGGCATACGCATGGGGAGGAAACTGCAAAATGACATGATTTCCGTACAGCTGGGAGCCGTACAAAAAAGGATTGTGGTGGCGGCGCCGGAGTACTTCCGCGAGCGCAGTGAACCACAAACGATGGCGGAACTGCTCAAGCACAACTGCATACGCCAGCGCTTTTGTGCTGGGGGCAGATTGTATGACTGGACGTTCGAAGATCGCGGCCAGAAGGTGCAGATCGATGTGCAAGGACGTTTCATTTTTGACGAAATGCGCGCCGTGATGGAGGCTGCGATACGAGGCCACGGCATCGCTTTCATCCTCGAAGAGTTCGCGAAACAAGAGCTGTCGGACGGCGTGTTGAGGCACATATTGAAGCAGCACTGGGCACTGGACGACGCTTTTCATCTCTACTATCCGCATCGCGAGCACATGCCCGGAAAGCTGCGTGCGTTCGTCGATTTCATGCGCACCGCCAATCAAACGGCAAGCTCCTGATTGAATGGCGCCTGTCACCGCCCCCATCCCGATCGACATTCAGAAATCAGATATCGATCATCAAATAATGTGCTTACACAATTCACGATGTGAATGACATCCATTCGAATTTGAAATTGGAGTTATATGTTGCATTGCCGCATAATGCCTGCACACCAAATCAAGACACAACGAAAAAGGATCGATATGAACATCGTGAAAAACATGGAAGCCGTCGTCATCGCCGCAGTTGCACTGACCTTTGTCACCGCCATGGCTTCGGCCGAAGCACCACGCGCCCGCAGCGCAGCACAAACCGCGCCGGCAGCGGCCGTCAAAGCCGACAGCGAGATGACCACCATCGTCGTCACCGGCAAGCGCCTCACGGCTGCACAAAAAGCCGACCTGGCCGCGTAAGAATTACGTAAACATCAGGCCAGCGCCTGATCGATCAACTCGATCCAGTGCGCGACCGGCGTTTCCGTACCCGACTGGAGATGTGTCTGGCAGCCGACATTGGCCGACACAATGACTTCCGGATCGGTGGCCAGCAAACCGGCCAGCTTGCGGTCGCGTAGTTGCGTCGCCAGCACAGGCTGCAGCACCGAATAGGTGCCGGCCGAACCGCAGCACAGATGACTGTCCGCGCACAGCGTGACGTCGACGCCGGCGGCACGCAACACCCCTTCCACCTTGCCCCGTATCTGCTGCCCGTGCTGCAGGGTGCAAGGCGGATGGAACGCCACCCGCTTCGCCACTTTCCCTTTCAGCTTCGCTCCCAGTTCGGCCTCGAACTGCGGCATGATTTCGCTCAGGTCGCGCGTGAGCATGGCGATGCGCGCCGCCTTGGCGGCATACGCGCTGTCGTGCGCCAGCAGGTGCCCGTATTCCTTCACCGTGACCCCGCAGCCGGACGCCGTCATCACGATCGCCTCGATCTGTCCGCGCTCGACCAGCGGCCACCAGGCGTCGATATTGCGGCGCATGTCATCGAGGCCGCCATCCTGGTCGTTCAGGTGGTAGCGCAGCGCGCCGCAGCAGCCGGCCTTGGGCGCGACCAGCAACTGCACCCCAAAAACATCGAGCACGCGCGCCGTGGCCGCGTTGATATCGGGCGCCATGGTGCTTTGCACGCAGCCTTGCAGCACCAGCATCTTGCGCCCATGTTCGCGCGTCGGCCAACGACCGGCGCCGCGCGTCCTGGGCAGCTTGTCCTGCAAGGCCGGCGAGAGCAATGGCCGGAACAACTGGCCCGCCTTGAACGCCGGCCTGAAAATCCATGTGCGCGGCAGCGCTTCTTTCAGCACCGCGCGCTTGATGCGTTCGGCGAGCGGACGCCGGACGCGCTCTTCGACCACGCGGCGGCCGATGTCGGCCAGCCGTCCGTAACGCACGCCCGAGGGACAGGTCGTCTCGCAGTTGCGGCAGGTCAGGCAGCGGTCCAGGTGGGTCTGGGTCTTGGCGGTGACCGGCGCGCCTTCGAGCACCTGCTTGATCAGGTAGATGCGTCCGCGCGGGCCATCGAGTTCGTCGCCCAGCAACTGGTAGGTGGGACAGGTGGCGGTGCAAAAGCCGCAATGCACGCAGGCGCGCAGGATCGCTTCGGCTTCGTCGCCGTCCGGCGTGCCCTTGATGAAATCGGCGAGATTGGTTTGCATCAGTACATCCGTCCGCGATTGAAAACCTGCGACGGATCGAAGGCCGCCTTCAGGCGTTGATGAATCCTGGCCACGCCGGGCGCCAGCGGCTGGAACACACCCACGCCCTTGTCGCCGCCACGGAACAGGGTGGCGTGGCCGCCCACCGCCGTCACCGCGCGCCGGATATTTTGCGCATGCGCCGCGTCGGCATCGACCTTGAGCCAGCGCTGCGCGCCGCCCCACTCGATCAGCTGTGCGCCGCGCAGGATGATGGCGCCGGTGGTTGACGGCACCGACAGGCGCCACAGGCTCCCCGGTCCGTCGAAGTAGGCGTGCCGCTGCTCGCGCAGCGCGGCCCAGAAGGCGCGGCCGTCGTCCACCGGCTCGCCACCGAGCGTGCGCGCTGCGGCGTCAACCGCCGCCTGTGCGCCCGACAGGCGCAAGGTCAGCACGCCGGCGTGCCAGCAACTGGCCGAGATCGGCAACGGCAGGCCGGCCCATTCGTTCAGGCGGCGCAGGGCCTCGATTTCGTCCATCGCAAAGCGCAAGCTGGTGTCGCACAGCGCGCGCGGCAGCACCTTGATGGAATGCTGCAGCATCAGCCCCAGCGTGCCCATGGAACCGGCCAGCAGGCGCGATACGTCATAGCCGGCCACGTTTTTCATGACCTGGCCGCCGAAGGTGAGCACCTCGCCCTTGCCATCCATGAGGACCGCGCCCAGCACGAAGTCGCGCAATGCGCCGCTGCTGGCGCGGCGCGGGCCGGACAGGCCGCTGGCCACCACGCCGCCGATGGTGGCGCTTGTGCCGAAGTGCGGCGGCTCGAAGGCCAGCATCTGATTGCGCTCGGCCAGCGCCGCCTCGATCTCGGCCAGCGGCGTGCCGCAACGCGCGGTGATGACCAGTTCCGTCGGCTCGTAGTCGACGATGCCGCTGTGAGCGCGCGTGTCGAGGATCTCGCCTTCCGTATTTTGTCCGTACCAGTCCTTGCTGCCGCCGCCGCGAATGCGGAGCAGGCGTCCATCGCTTGCCGCCGCCAGCACCTGCTCCCTGAATCGTTCGATTTGCGGCACCTTGTCTTCCATCGTCAAAAACGCGGCAGGCCGGCGAACGGCAGCACGCCGCCCGACACGCGCATCTTGCCGAATTCGGCGCAGCGGTTCAGGGTGGGAATGGCCTTGTCGGGATTGAGCAGGTGCTGGGCGTCGAAGGCGCGCTTGACGGCGAAGAAGGCATCGAGTTCGGCGCGCGTGAACTGGATGCACATCGAATTGATCTTCTCCTTGCCCACGCCATGCTCGCCGGTGATGGTGCCGCCCACTGCCACGCACAGCGCCAGGATATCGGCCCCGAAGGCTTCGGCGCGGTCGAATTCGCCGGGCTGGTTGGCGTCGAACAGGATGAGGGGATGCAGGTTGCCGTCGCCGGCGTGGAACACGTTGGCGCAGCGCAGGCCGTAAGTGAGCTCCATCTGCGCGATCCCGGTCAGCACCTGCGCCAGGTTCTTGCGCGGGATGGTGCCGTCCATGCAGTAGTAGTCGGGCGAGATGCGGCCGGCCGCCGGAAAGGCGTTCTTGCGGCCCGACCAGAAGCGCAGGCGTTCGGCCTCGCTCTGCGAGACGGCAATCGCGCTGGCGCCAGCGGCCTGCAGCACCGCCGACATGCGTTCGATTTCCTCGTCCACTTCCAGCTGGGTGCCATCGGCTTCGCACAGCAGGATCGCGGCGGCGTCGGTGTCGTAGCCGGCGCGCACGAACGGTTCGACCATGCGCGAGGAAGTCTGGTCCATCATTTCCAGCCCCGCCGGGATGATGCCGGCGGCGATCACGCTGGCCACCGCGTTACCGCCCGTGACGACCTTGTCGAACGAGGCCATGATCACGCGCGCCGTGGCCGGCCTGGGAATGAGCCGGACCGTCACTTCGGTGACGATGCCCAGCATGCCCTCGGAGCCGATGAACACGGCCAGCAGGTCCAGGCCCGGCGCGTCGAGCGCTTCGCCGCCAAGTTCGATGATGTCGCCATCGATGGTGGCCACGCGCACGCGCAGCACGTTATGCACGGTGAGTCCGTATTTGAGGCAATGCACGCCACCGGAATTTTCGGCCACGTTGCCGGCGATGGTGCAGGCGATCTGCGAGGATGGATCGGGCGCGTAATACAAGCCGTGCGGCGCGGCCGCGTCCGAAATGGCCAGGTTGCGCACGCCCGGCTGCACCACCGCCAGGCGCGCGTAAGGCTCCATGCGCACGATGCGGTTCATGCGCGCGGTCGAGAGCACCACGCCGTCGGCCATCGGCAGCGCCCCGCCCGACAAGCCGGTGCCGGCGCCGCGCGGCACGATCGGCACGTTCAGCTCGCGGCACACGTTCAAGATCGCCAGCACCTGTTCCTCGTCGTCGGGCAAGGTGACGATCATCGGCAACTGGCGGTAGGCGGCCAGGCCATCGCACTCGTAGGGGCGGGTGTCTTCGGGGTCGGACAGCACGCAGCGTTCCGGCAGCACCGCCAATAGCGCCTGGGCGACCTGCTGGCGGCGTTGGGGATCGATGGGAAGGGAGGCGGACATGTCTTGATTGTATGCGTAAACGGCGCTTTTGTCGTATGCTGGCTCATTATGATTCAGCTACGGGAAAACAATCATGGGCAACCGACTTTCTAAAATCGCCACCCGCACCGGCGACAACGGCACCACCGGCCTCGGTGACGGCAGCCGCACCGAAAAAGACAGCGTGCGCGTACACACCCTGGGCGAAGTCGACGAACTCAATTCCTTCGTCGGCCTGCTGCTGTGCGAAGACATGCCGGCCGGGCTGCGCGAAGAGCTGGTCTCGATCCAGCACGACCTGTTCGACCTGGGCGGCGAGATCTGCATCCCCGGCTACACCCTGATCACCGACGAGCATGTGGCGCGACTGGACGACCTGCTCGAAAAATACAATGCCGACCTGCCGCCGCTGAAAGACTTCATCCTGCCCGCCGGCTCGCGCGCGGCCTCGATTGCGCACGTGTGCCGGACGGTGTGCCGGCGCGCCGAGCGCAGCATCGTCACGCTCGGTAAAACCGAGACCATCAACGAGCATCCGCGCCAGTACGTGAACCGGCTGTCGGACCTGATGTTCGTGCTCTCGCGCGTGTTGAACCGCTTTGCCGGCGGCAGCGACGTGCTGTGGCAGCATGAGCGCAAGCGAGGATGATTGCCATGAAAAAGATATTCATCGCGACATTGGCCGCGTCACTGTGGAGCGCCGGCAGCGTGTTTGCCGCAGCGCCGGACGTCACCCGCACCGAAGTCACGCGCCTGCTCGACGCGGTCGAAAAGTCGCAGTGCCAGTTCAACCGCAACGGCAGCTGGCATGACGCCAAGGAGGCGCGCGCCCACCTGCAAAAGAAGTACGACTACCTGGAGAAGAAGAAGCTGGTGACCAGCACCGAAAGCTTCATCGAACGCGGCGCCTCGACCAGCAGCATGAGCGGCGACCCGTATCAGATCCGCTGCCCCGGCACGCCGGCGGTGACCAGCGCCGCCTGGCTCAAGGCCGAACTGGCGCGCCAGCGCAAGTAAGTGGGCCAGCATAAGCGCTCGCCCGCGCTGGGTATCCGCTGGCAACCAGGGATCGGCCACGATCCGCAAGCGCTTGCGCGCATGGCGACGACGGCGGATAAACCCGCAAAAGTCATGGGCGAGGCGTGGTTCATGGGCGACGAGCGCGCCATGTTCGACTATCTGGGCGCCACGCCGCTCGACGATCTGTCGGACGAACAGATCGAAAAGGTATTGTGGGAGATCGCCAGCGGCACGCGCAGCTTCGGCCACATGGATGAATGGGATGACTGGTTCGCTTACCTGCTGCCCCGGCTGGTCGCGCTGAAGCAGGCGCCGTCGCAACGTCACATCATCGAACTGCTGGCGACAGGTTTTTTCATCCTGCACCCGGAGCGGGACGACGATACCGATTACGCCGACGCCCTGCAAACACTGGGACAGGTCGTCATGGGTCCGTCGCGCTGGGTGGACGGCCGGCTGAACCTCGATCACGTGCTCGACGGCCCGCCCGCCGGGCCCTCGGAGGCGTGGGGCTGGTGGAACGTCGGCGGCGACCTGTCGGTGTCGCTGTTCTTCTGCCTGAAGTACCTTCATCCGGAACACATCAAGGCGTGGGTCGAGTCGGTCTTCGCAATCGGCGACCCGCACTGGCGCGCGCAGATACTGGTGTGGCTGGGCGCGACGCGAGAGCTCTGGGATGGCGGCAGCGCCTTCCCGTCCGGCCTGGAAAGTCAGCCACCGGACGCGCGCTGGGCCGAATCGTATCTGATCGACGACAAGCTTGCCGCCGCCTTCATCTGCGAGAAAAACCGGAGCGCGTTCAAGGACGCACTGCGGCCAGTGCTGGCGCTGCACCTGGACGACTGGCTCGCATCGATCGCGCAGGTCGATTATCTGGAGATGGAAGCAGTGCCTTACATGGTCGGCCTGCACGATCTCTGAACACCTGGCGGCGCCATCATAAAATGAAGTTCGCGACAAGCGATAGCTAGAGCCGCAGCGCCTGGCGCAAGCCGGCTGCGGCCGCATCGAACAACTGGCGCGCCGCCGGCGTCAAGCCGAGCATGTGCATGCAACCGTGGATCATGCCCTCGAGCGTGATACACGAGGCATCGACCGACGCGCCCCGCAATCGCTGCGCGTACGCCACGCCCTCATCACGCAAGGGATCGAATTCGCACACCATGACCGTGGCCGGCGGCAGCCCGTGCAGCGATTGCGCGCGTAGCGGCGCCGCGTAGTCCGAGTCCGCATCGCTTTTCTCGCCCAGATAGGTGGACCAGCAAAAGCGCATTGTCTCGAGCGTCAGCGAGTAACCCTCGGCGAACTCGCCGCAGGACGCGCTTGAGAGCCGGTCGTCCAGCGCCGGATACATGAGCAACTGGTGCGCAATCGCCGGTCCGCTGCGCTCGCGCGCCAGGAGCGCCGCCCCAGCGGCCAGGTTCGCTCCCGCGCTATCGCCACCCACAGCAATGCGCGCGGGATCGATCCCGAGTATGACGGCATGCTCCGTGGTCCACACGAGCGCCGCATAGACGTCTTCCAGCGGCGTCGGGAACGGATGTTCAGGCGCCAGGCGGTAGTCCACCGACAGCACCATGCAGCCGGTCGCATTGGCGAGGGCGCGGCACGGATTGTCGTACAGGTCCACGGAACACAGGCACCAGCCGCCGCCATGGGCGAACACGATGGCCGGGCGCGCGCCGCTTGCAGGCGCATTGACCGGCAGGTAGACCCGCAGCGCGACCGGGCTGCCTGCGGCGCCCGGAATCTCGTAGTCGCTCACCGACGCTACCGGCTCCGGCGCCCCGTGCAAGCGGCGCAGGTCAAGGTCGGTCGCGGCGCGGATGGCGGCCAGCGAATCGGGTGCGGCGCCGGCGCCGCCCTGCGCCAGGTAGACGGCGATGTTCGGATCGAGGCTCATTGCGGCGCCCCCTCTGCAAGGAACGGCAGCAGATGGAGCAAGAACTGCTCGGGATTTTCTTCCATCACAAAGTGGCCGCAGTCGGCAAGCACGGCGCCGCGCAGATCGGGAGCATGATCGCGCATCGTATCCTGCGGCGCGTTTTTGGTGGCGTGTTCGGCGCCGATTGCCAGCACAGGCATGGCCAGTTTTTTTGTGGCGCGCAGCGTGTTCTGGCGAATCGTCTCGGGAATCGCGCGGTAATAGGCAAAGCCGGCGCGCATGGCGCCCGGGCTGGCGTAGGCGTCGGCGTAGACCTCGACCGCGACCCGCTCGCGCCGGTACGACCATTTGTCGAACATGAAGCGAATGTACTCGCGCTCCTTGCCGGCGATCAGAAACTCCGGCAGGTCGAGCACCTGATTGAACATGAAGTGCCACAAGAACCGGTTGTCGGCCGGCGCCACGAAGATCGGCGGTGCCGCTGCCAGACCCGGGATCACCGCTTCGGTCACCGCCAGCTTCGCCACCGCAGCCGGATAGTCGCTCGCCAGCGCATACGCGACCCACATGCCGATGTCGTGGCCGACCACATCATAACGCGCGTGGCCCAGTTGCTGCATGCATTGATGCAGGATGCGCGCTACCGAACCGGTGTCGTAGCCATCCGCTGGACGGTCGGACAGGCCGGTCCCCGGGGGATCGACGGCAATCGCCTGGAAACCTGCTTCCGCCAGCGCCATCATCACATGACGACACGCGTACCAGGTCTGTGGCCAGCCGGGAATGAGCAGCACCGGCTTGCCGGCGCCGGCGCTGACCAGATGCAGGCGTTGCCCGTCTACCTGGAGGTAAGTGTGGTCCATATCCGCAGCGCTGGCGTGGTGGGTGGGAGTCGTCATTGTTGTTCCTTATATTGTGTATCAAGCGATGCCAAGCAGTTGTTTCAGTTGCGCCGCGTCGACCGGCACGCCGGCGAAGTCGTCGAACACCTTGTCGGTGACCTCGATGATGTGGCGATTGACGAAGTCGACCCCTTCACGCGCGCCCTGGTCGGGGTGCTTCAGGCAGCATTCCCATTCCACGGTGGCCCAGCCGGCGTAATCGTATTGGGTCAGCTTCGAGAAAATCGCCTTGAAGTCGACCTGGCCGTCGCCCAGCGAACGGAATCGGCCGGCGCGGTTTTCCCAGGATTGATAACCGCCGTAGATGCCCTGGCGCCCGCTCGGATTGAACTCGGCATCCTTGACGTGGAACATGCGAATGTGGTCTTTGTAGATATCCAGGTAATCCAGGTAATTCAACTGCTGCAGCACGAAGTGACTGGGGTCGAACAGGATCGCGCAACGCCGGTGGCCACCCACGCGCTCGTGGAACATCTCGAAGGTGACGCCGTCGTGCAGGTCTTCGCTCGGATGGATTTCGTAGCACAGGTTCACGCCGTTCTCGTCGCAGGCATCGAGGATCGGCAGCCAGCGGCGTGCCAGTTCGTCGAACGCGGTTTCGATCAGCCCGGGCGGACGTTGAGGAAAAGGGAATAAATACGGCCAGGCCAGGGCACCGGAAAAGGTGCCCATCTCGGTCAGGCCGAGACGGCGCGAGGCACGTGCCGCCAGCAGCAGGCGTTCGCGCGCCCATGCAGTGCGCGCTGCCGGATTGCCGCGCACCTGCGGCGGCGCAAAACCGTCGCACAGTACGTCGTAGGCCGGATGCACCGCCAGCAGTTGGCCGAAGATGTGCGTGGTCAGTTCGCTGATGACGAGGCCGTGTTCGGCCAGCATGCCGCGCACCTGGTCGCAGTAGGCCTGGCTTTCCGCCGCCAGTTTCACATCGAACAAGCGCTCGTCCCAGGCCGGCAGCTGGACCGCCTTGTAGCCCAGTTGCGCCGCCCAGGCGGCAATCGAAGGCAAGTCGTTGAAAGGCGCGGCCACGTCGCTGAACTGCGCCAGGTGAATACTTGGGCCTTGAATGGTTTTCATCGGTTTTCCTATTCTTTGTTGATTGACAAAGAATAGGGCATGGCGCCGTTTGGGTCAAGGGGATTTTTACGCCGGGCCCGCGCGCCGAGGCGGTATACTGGTCGGCTGATGAATCAGGCGGGAGCGGTAAATGGCGGGAAGGCCGAGGGAATTTGACCGCGATCTGGCGCTGGTCAAAGCCAGGGATGCGTTTTGGGAGCGTGGTTACGAGGGTGTGTCGATGGCCGACCTGGTCCAGGTGATGGGCATTGCGTCAGCCAGGATTTATGCCGCCTTCGGGTCCAAGGAAAACCTGTTTCGCGAAGCGATTGCGCTGTACGAGGCCGATGAAGGCGGGTTTGCGGAGCGCGCCCTGGCAGGGCCAGCGCCGGCGCGCGCCGCGATCGAGACCATGCTGCGCGACGCGGTGCTGGCGTACACCCGTGCGGGCGCGCCGCAAGGTTGCATGGTGGTGTCGGCGGCGACCAATTACAGCAGCGGGAACGATGCCATTAACGCCTGGCTGGCCGGGCATAGACGGGCGCGCACCGATTCCATCATCGAGCGGCTGCGCCGTGCCGCGCAGGAGGGGGAACTGAAGGCGGACGCCGACGTCGCCGCGCTCGGCGATTGTTACGCTGTCCTGTTGCATGGCATATCGGTGCAGGCCCGCGATGGCATCGGCGGCGCGCGCCTGCTGGCGATGATCGCGCCGGCGATGCGGGCGCTGGACGACGCGCTGGCCGAGTAGCCTGCCGGCGCAGTGTTCCGCTCCGCTGCGCGTGCCGTCAAAAGGAAGGGACCGGTCCCCGCGATGACTATATCGCCGGGTCGGCGCCCTCCTCGGCGGTCAGTTTTACGTACTGCACGTTGAGCGTAACGGTTTCGCTGTAGCGCAGCACGAACGAGTCGCCATCGACTTCGTAAAACCGGCCCGATTCCGATCCATCGTCGGCATCGGCGCCGTTTTTGTCGGCGGCGATCGGACGGCGCGAGACGCCTTGCAGCACCAGGCGATCGAGCTGGCCGTCGGCGTCGACGAAAAATTCGCTCAACACCCCCACATACAACACCGCTTCCTTTGCCATCTCGACGATGGCGGAAATGACGATGAAGTCGGGCGCCTCTTCCTCGGTAAAATCGGCGCCGGTCAGCAGGTAGTACCACGGGGCGTCGTGGAACCTGAACACGGAACCCCAGGGCGCGGATGAACGGTCCAGCCGAAACCTGGAAATGGTGGCGCGCACCATGGTCGGGACCAGAAACGAGGCCACAAACAGGCTGCCGAAGTAGGTCGCCACCCAGGCAAAATTCGCCGCGACGGCTACGGTGGCGTCCGCCTGGCTGAGCGGCGCGGCAGAAAGCAACCTCATCAGCACGAGCGGCTGAAACCGTTGGCTGAAAACGATGTCGGACAAGGCCAGCCAGAGGAGATGGGCAACAAACGACCACAGCACGGCTTCAGCGACGATTTGACCGAATGGAGAAAAATCCAGGGAGGTCCGCTCCGCCCGTTTCAGGCGGGTGCGAAAGATAAAGCCGGGCAGAAGAAGGAGGAAAGCGATCAGTGCAGGAAGAGCAATATTCATCCCTAGGCGGCTTTTGCCTTCGGTACAAACACGGCCTTCACTGTTGCCGCTGATGTTCCGCGACGAATCTGGAACTGTCCGGTAACAGGCTGATCTGTAGAAACAGCGCTGGAGCGCTTGGTCACCAGGAAGCGACGCAACTCGTCGCGCGCTTTGGGATCGGCAAGTAGCTCGTTGGCAAGGGGGCTTTTAAGCGCTTTCATGGGCCTACTATGCCATAAACAGGAGGCAAACGCATTAACTTGAAGCACGCGAAGTCCTTTCCACCACTGGCGGAAAGGACAACACTCAGGTGTTATTGACCACCAGGCGCGGCTCGGCGGGGCCGAAGCGCTGGCGGATCGAGGCGGCGATGCCCTTGGCGTCGAGGCCCACACTGGCCAGCAATGCTGCCGGGTCGCCATGGTCGATGAATTTGTCGGGCAGGCCGAGGATCAGCAGCGGCTTTTGAATACCTTCGGCCGCCAATGCTTCGGCCACGGCCGAACCGGCGCCACCCATGATCGCGCCCTCTTCCACCGTCACCAGGTAGTCGTGGTCCTGCGCCAGTTGCTTGACCAGTTCCACGTCGAGCGGCTTGATGAAGCGCATATTGGCTACCGTCGCGTTCAACTCCTCGCCGGCCACCACACTGCGCGCCACCATCGAGCCGAACGCCATGATCGCCACGCTGGCGCCCTGGCGCTTGATCTCGCCCTTGCCGATCGGGAGCGTGGTGAGCTCCTTTTCGATCACCGCGCCGATGCCGGCGCCACGCGGATAACGCACCGCCGCCGGGCCCTTGTACTGGTAACCGGTGCTGAGCATCTGGCGGCATTCGTTTTCGTCCGAGGCGGCCATGACCACCATGTTCGGAATGCAGCGCAGGTAGGACACGTCGTAGTTGCCGGCATGGGTGGCGCCATCGGCGCCCACCAGGCCAGCGCGGTCGAGCGCGAACAGCACGTCCAGGTTTTGCAGCGCCACGTCGTGGATCAACTGGTCGTAGGCGCGCTGCAAGAAGGTCGAGTAGATCGCCACCACCGGCTTGAGGCCTTCGGTCGCCAGGCCGCCGGCAAAGGTCACCGAGTGCTGTTCGGCGATGCCGACGTCGAAATAGCGGTCCGGGAACAGCTCTTCGAAGCGCACCATGCCCGAGCCTTCGCGCATGGCCGGCGTGATGCCGACCAGGCGCTTGTCGGCGGCGGCCATGTCGCACAGCCAGTTGCCGAACACTTCGGTGTAGGTGGTCTTGCCGGCCTTGGCCGGCAAGATGCCTTCGGTCGGATTGAACTTGCCCGGCCCGTGGTACAGCACCGGGTCGGCTTCGGCCAGCTTGTAGCCCTGCCCTTTGCGCGTGACCACGTGCAGGAATTGCGGGCCCTTGAGCTTCTTGATGTTTTCCAGGGTCGGAATCAGCGAATCGAGGTCGTGGCCATCGATCGGGCCGATGTAGTTAAAGCCGAATTCCTCGAACATCGTGGCCGGAACCACCATGCCCTTGGCGTGTTCTTCGAAGCGCTTGGCCAGTTCCAGCACGGGACCGGGCAGCACCGACTTGCCGACGTTCTTGGCGGCCGCGTAGAACTGGCCGGACATCAAACGCGCCAGGTAGCGATTGAGTGCGCCCACCGGCGGCGAGATCGACATGTCGTTGTCGTTCAGGACCACCAGCAGGTTGATGTCTTCCTGCACGCCGGCGTTATTGAGCGCCTCGAAGGCCATCCCGGCGGTCATGGAACCGTCCCCGATGACGGCGATCGCGTGCCGGTTCTCGCCCTTGATCTTGGCCGCCTGCGCCATGCCCAGCGCGGCCGAAATCGAGGTCGACGAGTGGGCCGTGCCGAAGGTGTCGTATTCGCTTTCGTCGCGGCGCGGGAAGCCGGAAATGCCGTTCAACTGGCGCAGGCTGTGCATCTGCCCGCGCCGGCCGGTGAGGATCTTGTGCGAGTAGGTCTGGTGGCCCACGTCCCACACGATGCGGTCGTGCGGCGTGTTGAACACGTAGTGCAGCGCAATCGTCAGCTCCACCGTGCCCAGGTTGGACGAGAGGTGACCGCCGGTCTTGGACACCGAATCGAGCAGGAAGTGACGCAGTTCGTGCGCCAGCGGCGTCAGTTGGGCGCGCGCCAGCTTGCGCAGTTCAGCCGGTTCGTTGATTGTCTCTAGCAAGTTCATTTACGCTTTCCGCTGCACGATCAGGTCCGCCAACTGGCGCAGCCGATCTGCTTTATCACCAAACGGCGCGAGCGCGTCATGCGCATCGTTCCGCAATTTTTCTGCCAAGACCCTGGATGGTTCCAGGCCCAAAATCGATACATAGGTCGGCTTGTTGGCCGCCGCGTCCTTGCCCGCGGTCTTGCCCAGGGTGGCCGAATCGGCGGTCGCATCGAGCACGTCGTCGACCACCTGGAAGGCCAGCCCGATCGCCCTGGCGTAGGCGTCGAGCGCGCGCATCTGGTCGGGACCGACATCGGCGCCGGCCAGCGCGCCCAGCACCACCGAGGCGCGCAGCAAGGCGCCGGTCTTGAGCTGGTGCATCTGTTCGAGCTGTTCCAGGGTGAGGCTGATGCCGACGCTGTCGAGGTCAATCGCCTGGCCGCCGCACATGCCGCTTGACCCAGCCGCGTGCGCGAGCAGGCGCAGCATCGCGACCTGGCGCGTGGCCGGAATGTCCATGCCTTCGGCCAGCGCCAGAAACGCTTGCGACTGCAAGGCGTCGCCGACCAGCAGCGCGGTCGCTTCGTCGTAGGCCACATGCACGGTCGGCTTGCCCCGGCGCAGGTCGTCGTCGTCCATGCACGGCATGTCGTCATGCACCAGCGAGTAAGCGTGGATCATTTCGACCGCGGCGGCGGCGCGCGCCAGTGCGTGCGCATCGGCGCCGAACAGCGCGCCGCTGGCAAACACCAGCAGCGGGCGCACCCGCTTGCCGCCGCCGAGCACCGTGTAGCGCATCGCTTCATGCAGCTTGTGCGGAACGAGCTCGGCCGGCGGCAGCAAGGCGCCCAGCGCCTCTTCGGCGCGCGCCTGCACGGTTTTCATCCACTCGTCGAAAGGGCCGCTCATTGCATGCCCTCGCCGGCGCCATCGGCCGCGAAGGGCTTGAGCATGTCGCCCTCGAGCACCTTGACCTGGGACTCGACTTTTTCGAGCTGGGCGGCGCAGTAGCGCACCAGCTCCGAGCCGCGCGCGTACGCCGCCACCGAGGCCTCCAGCGGCAACTGGCCAGCTTCCATCTGGCTCACCAGCTGGGCCAGTTCGGCCATGGCCTGTTCGAACGATTCCGGCGCCGCTGCCGGTTCCACTGATAATTTCTTTGCCATAGTTACTTTATGTGAGTCCGCGGCATGCAACTTGTGCGCGGCGCGCCAGTCTAATCGCTTATTCTAGAACAATCCATCCTAACGGGTGGCGATTCGGCATTTTATCGTATTGAGGCTGTATCGATGAAAACCATGTTTTTCCCTCAACATTTACTTCCCTCCACACCACATTCGCGCCAGGGCGATTGCATGAAGGATCAGATTGGTAGGCCTAAGACCTTGGCAAGATAGTCGGCGCTCCAGGCTGCCTTCATGCGCTTGGTAGCGATCCCGAGCTTAGCCGTCTTCTCGTTCTTCAGCAGG
>NZ_WHJF01000074.1:0-33948 GCF_011682185.1 Massilia genomosp. 1 | reverse complement strand
TCGCAGTTTCGCTCCACGCTTCCTCCCCACAGTCGGTCGCCCTTCCGCAGTTGCGCTTCACTTCGCTCACTGTGGTCAGCTTGCGGGAGGACTTGCACCTCCAAGAGTGCGCCCATGCTGGGCGCACATAAAAAAACCGCCGGGCGCGAGGCCGGGCGGTTTTTTGCACAGCAAGCCGGATCGGCTTAGCGGCGCATGCCGACCACTTCCACCGTCACGCGGCGGTTCTTGGCGCGGCCTTCAGCCGTTTTATTGTCGGCTACCGGCTGGGTTTCGCCCTTGCCTTCGGTGTACACGCGCGCGGCGTCGACGCCTTTCGATACCAGGTAGGTCTTCACCGACGCGGCGCGGCGCAGCGACAACTTGTCGTTGTACGCGTTGCTGCCGATCGAGTCGGTGTGGCCGACCGTGATCATGACGTCGGTATCCATGCCTTGCAGCTTGCCGAGCAACTCGTCGAGCGATGCCTTGCCCGCCGGACGCAGCACTGCGCTGTCGAAGGCAAACAGGGCTTCGGCCGAGAAGGTGGTTTTTTCCGAGGTCGGCACCGGCTTGGCTGGCTCGACCGGCGGCTGGGCCGCCGCTGGCGCGACGGTCGGCACTACCGCCGGCGGCGGCGGTTCAACCGGAGCGGCAACCGGGCGGGCGGCCGGACGACCGATCTTGTAGACCAGGCCGACCGAGAACAGGTCGACATCGCCGCGGTTGCCCACGGCGTCGTTGACACGGTAACGCTCGACTTCACCGCGCAAGGCCAGCGCTTCGCTGAACTTGTATTCCAGGCCGAAGCCGGCCTTGGCGTTGAGCTTGCGCTCGCTCGGGCTCGGATTGGTCACGGCGAACAGGCGGTTGCCGTTAAAGCGCGTGGTGGCCTTGGCATAGTTCATGCCGGCGCGGCCGAACACCGAGAAACGCTGCGACAACGGCACTTGCGCCACCAGGTCCAGGTTGGCGCCACGGAAACCGGCTTCGCCGTTGAGCGTGCCATTCTGGGTGGTGGTCGACTTGAAGCCGAACTTGCCCAGGTCGAACAAGCCCGCTTCCACCGCGAAATACTGGTTCAGTTGCTTGCCGACGTACAGCTTGTAAGCAACATCTTTTTCATCGGCCGTGAAGTTGGTCAGCGCGGCGCCGTTGGCGGTCAGGCTGCGGATCAGGCGCACGTCGTCGATGTTGGCGCGCGACTGGCCGACATTGCCGCCCACGTACCAGGCACTGTTCGCCCATTCCGGATTGATGAAGACGTCGTCCGCCGCCGTCGCCTGGCCGGCTACCAGGGCGCAGCCGATGGCGCCCACGAGGCCGGCTTTTTTTGTGAATGTCATTGTATTCTCTCGAAAGTTTTTTTACTTGGTGATTTTGTTGTTGAGCAGGACGACAGCCTTGCCGCTCAACAAACGACCGTTCAGGACCGACGCACCGTCGCCAACCTTGATGTCTTCGCCACCGGCGAGGATCGTGCCCTGGAACGCGCTCTTGGCGCCCAGATTGGTTTCGCCGAACGGAATCCAGAACACATTGTTGTGCGACGCGCCATTGGTCAGTTCGACGATCGAATTGGCAGCCGTGGTCAGGGTCGACTTGGCGCGGAAGATGTAAGCGCCGCCGCCGTTCAGGGTCAGCTTGCCGGTCAGGTTGATGGCGCCCGAGTAGCAGTACACGCCAGGTTTGAGCACCAGGCCGCCGAGTTCGATGCCGGTATCCGAGAGGACGGTGCAAGGACGGTTGTTACCATTGATAACGGCCACTTGCAGGTCCTCGAAAGGACGGCTCAGCTCGAAACCCGATTTGACGTTGATGTAGCCGATCGCTTGCGGCGGTTCGACATTTTGCACAGGGCCGCCAACGTTACCGGTCACGAAGGTCGTGCCGCCGGCGTTGTTGGTAATGGTGGTGCGCGCCAGCACGGCGAATTCGTTGATGCTGCCCAGGCCAATGCCGCCATCGCTTGGGAAGTCAACTATCGGTGGCGTGGTGACCGGCGGTACGGTCACTGGCGGCACCACGACTGGCGGCACCACGACTGGTGGAACGACGACAGGCGGCACCACGACGACCGGCGGCGGGTCGATGATCAGCGCAGGCGTGACAGTCAGCGCTGCGGTGGCGCTCTTGTCGCCGGAGCTGGCCGTGATCACGGCATTGCCGACGGCGACGCCGGTGGCGCTGCCCGATTGGGCGATGGTGGCAATTGCCGTGCTGCCCGACACCCAGTTCACATTGTTCGTGATGACGGCCGTCGAGCTGTCGGAATAGGTGGCGATGGCGGTGTACTGCTGGCTGGCGCCGACACGGACGCTGGCGCTGCCCGGGGTCACCGACAGGCCGGTCAGGCTCACCACCACGGGTGGCGTGACGGGCGTCATGGCCTCGACCCGCAGGGTGGCGGCGCCGGTTTTCGCACCGAAAGCGGCCGTAATGGCGGCGCTGCCAGGGGTCAGGCCGGTTGACAGGCCGCCCGCAGGGGTAACGCGGGCGATGGCCGGCGAGGCCGAGGCCCAGGTCGACAGCTCGGTCACGTTGCGCGAGGTACCGTCGGCGTAGCTGGCCGTGGCCAGGAATTGCTGGCTGGCGCCGACCAGTACGGTGGCCGTGGCCGGGGTGACGCTGACGCTGACCAATTCCGCAGCCGGCAGGCCCAGGATCGGATCACGGCCATGATCGCTGCTGCCGCCGCAGGCGGTGAGCACCGCCGCGGCCAGCAAGCCGCTTGTGCAGAGCAAAGTTCTTGTATATTTTTGGATGTTCATTAAAGCGTCCTTGGGAATGAAAATTTCTCGCCGTTACGAGGTGTATGCGACATGATTAACTTACGCACCGCACCATTCTGTGCGATAGCGAACATAACGACTTAAAGATCGGCAACATTGTACTTAAATACAACGGAAATGTCCCGCCGGGGTCCGTTCTCGCCCAAGTTTGGGAAAGAAGGGATGCCGGCGGGTGACACCGGGGTCTGACCTTAATGGCGTTAACTGAAGCTCCGTCTTTCCCGCGCAGGCGGGAATCTATAGCACCTATGATGAGCGAAGGTGCTATGGATTCCCGCCTGCGCGGGAAAGACGGTTTTTAGGTTTGTGGCCAGAATGCCGCTTAACTTAACGCCATGAGGGTCTGACCTCGGCTAAGAAATTGTTGCGGTTGAGTTACTTGTTGACGCTGCGGGTGCCGACCACTTCCACCGTCACGCGGCGGTTTTTGGCGCGCCCTTCGGCGGTTTTGTTGTCGGCGACCGCTTGCGTTTCGCCCTTGCCTTCGGTGTAGACGCGCGCGCTTTCAACACCTTTCGAGACGATGTAGGCTTTGACCGCTTCAGCGCGGCGCAGCGACAGTTTCTGGTTGTAGGCGTCGGTACCGACCGAATCGGTGTGGCCAACGGTGACCATGACTTCGGTGTTCATGCCTTGCAGCTTGTTCAGCAGATCGTCCAGGGCAGCCTTGCCTTCCGGCTTGACCACCGATTTGTCGAAGTCGAACAGCGCTTCGGCGGCGAACGAGACTTTTTCCGAGACGACGACCGGCGCGGCCGGGGCCGGCTGGACGATGGCCGGCGCCGGCACCACGCTCGGCGCGGCCGGCGTCATCGGCACGACCGGGACCGGGCGGCTGGCCGCCGGACGGCCGAGCTTGTACACAAGATTCAGCGACGCCATGTCGACATCGCCGCGATTGCCGACGGCGTCGTTGACGCGGTAGCGCTCCACTTCAGCGCGCAGCGCCAGCGCTTCGCTGAATTTGAATTCCAGCCCCAGCCCCGCCTTGGCATTGAGCTTGCGCTCGCTCGGGTTGGGATTGGTCACCGCGAACAGGCGGTTGCCGCTGAAGTGGGTGCTGGCCTTGGCGTAGTTCATGCCGACCCGGCCCAGCACCGAGAAGCGCTCGGACAGGGGCAACTGCCCCACCAGGTCCATGTTGACGCCGCGAAAACCCGCTTCGCCGACCAGCCGGCCATTTTGCGAGGTGGTGGCGTCGAAGCCGAACTTGCCCAGGTCGAAAAAGCCGGCCTCGAGCGCAAAGTAGCGGTTCAGTTGCTTGCCGACGTACAGCTTGTAGGCCAGGTCGCGCTCGTCGACCTTGAAGGATGACAGGCTGGCGCCGTTGGCGGTCAGGCTGCGGGTCAGGCGTTCATTGTCGATGTTGGCGCGCGACTGGCCGATGCCGGCACCGATGTACCAGGCGCTGTTGGCCCACTCCGGGTTGACGAAGGGCTCGTCGGCGCGGGCGGCCTGGCTCGCCACCAGGGCGCAGCCGATGACGCTCAGGGCGCCGATGTGTTTTGCTAATGTCATGATGTTCTTTCGGAAAATGGAAGGTCGGCTTATTTGCTGATCTGATTATTGCGCAGGGTAACCGCGGCGCCGCTCAGCGCACGGCCGCTCAGCAGGGTCGTGTTGTCGCCGACGGTAATGGCGGCCGACTGGCTCAGGATCGATCCCTTGAAGACGCCGTTCGCGCCCAGGGTGGTCGGTCCGGCCGGGATCCAGTACACGCTGGAAGCCGAGGCGCCGCCGCTCAGAGCGACCACGGCGTTGGCCGTGCTGTTGAGCGTGGAGGCGGTGCGGAAGATGTACACGCCCGGACCGTTGAGCGTGAAGGTGCCGGTAATGCTGATGGCGCCGGCATAGCAATACACGCCGGGAGTGAGCACCAGGCCGCCGAGATCGACGCCCGAGGCCGAATTGACGGTGCAGGTTTGCCCGTTGGCACTGGTGACCGCAATCTGCAAGTCTTCCAGCGCGCCGGCCAGGATCTGGCCCGAGCTGTAGTTGGCGTAACCGGCAGCCTGGACCGGCGCCACGGTTTGCGAAGGCGCGCCGACGTCGCCGGTGACCAGGGTCGTGCCACCGGAATTATTGGTAATCGAGGTACCCGCGAGCACGGCAAAGCTGGCGGCGCGACCGAGGCTGATGCCGGCGGCTGGCGGAACGACCGGTGGGACGGTTGGCACCTGCGGCACGCCGGGAGGTTCGATCGGACCGACGACAACAGGCGGCACAACCGGTGGCGTGACCGGTGGCGTGACCGGTGGGGTGACCGGTGGGGTGACCGGTGGCGTGACCGGAATCACGGGTGGCACGGTGACGTTGAGCACGGCGCCGCCGATCTGGCCGCCGCTGCTGGCGCTGATGGTGGTGCTGCCGGCTGCGACGCCGGTCGCCATGCCGGAGGCGGCGATGGTGCCATTGGCAATCGTGCCCGACGTCCAGGTCACCGAATTGGTGATGATGGCGGTCGATTTATCCGAGTAGTTGCCGATGGCGACAAATTGCTGGGTCGCACCGGGCGCGATGGTCGCCGTCGACGGCGTCACCGTGATCGACAACAAGGTCACCACGGGCGGCGGCGGCGGCAAGGGGGTCGTCACGACCAGGGTGGCGGCCCCGGTTTTGCTGGCAAAGGTGGCGCTGATGGCGGCGCTGCCGGAGCTGATGCCGGTGGCCAGGCCTTTGGCCGGGGTCACGCCGGCAATGCCGGGCGAGGCCGACAACCAGGCCGAGTCGGCCGTCACATCGCGCGACGAGCCATCGGCGTAGGTGGCGGTAGCGGTGAACTGACGCGTCTCGGCAGTCAGCACGGTGGCGTTGGCGGGTGTGACGGCAACGCTGACCAGGTTGGCGGCGGCCTGGCCGAGAATCGGATCGCGCCCCTGGTCCCCGCCCCCGCCGCATGCGGCGAGGAAGGAGACTGCGAGCAATCCGGCGATGCACATGAGTGCCTTCGCATGTTTTTTGATAGTCATTCTGGTTCCTTCGGGTGAGCTTGTAGCCGGAAAACAGCAACGTCAGCCACTATTGCCTTTTGTCACGCCCGGCTCCGTTCGCCAACGTACATAGGATTTTAAAACAAGGAATATTCATTACTCCAACAACACTCTCAGCGGTCAACGCAAAAAAGCCGCCGGCCCCAAGGGGCGCGGCGGCTTTTTTAGTGAGGCGAAGGATTACTTGGCGGTACGGGTACCGACCACTTCAACCGTCACGCGACGGTTTTTAGCGCGGCCTTCAGCCGATTTGTTGTCAGCAACTGGCTGGGACTCGCCCTTGCCTTCGGTGTAGACGCGCGAGGTTTCAACACCTTTCGACACGATGTAAGCTTTGACAGCTTCAGCGCGGCGCAGCGACAGTTTCTGGTTGTAAGCGTCCGAACCGACCGAATCGGTATGGCCAACGGTAACCATGACTTCGGTGTTCATGCCTTGCAGCTTGTTCAGCAGATCGTCCAGGGCTGCTTTGCCTTCTGGCTTGACAACCGATTTGTCGAAGTCGAACAGGGCTTCAGCAGCGAACGAGACCTTTTCCGACACTGGCACCGGGGCCGGCGCTGGTGCTGGCATTGGTGCTGGCGCCGGTGCTGGCGTCGCTTCCGGCATTGGTGCTGGCGCTGGTGCCGGCATTGGCGCCGATGCTGCCGGACGACCCAGTTTGTAGACCAGGTTCATCGAGTACAGCTTGGTGTTGCCGTTGCTGCGCAGTGCGTCGTCGATGCGATAGTTTTCAGCTTCGGCGCGCAGGGCCAGCGCTTCGGTGAATTTGTATTCCAGGCCAACGCCGAATTTCGGGTTCAGCTTCTTCTCGCTCGATTTACCAGCGAACAGGCCAACAGCGCGGTTACCCGAGAATTCGGTGGTCGCTTTGGTGTAATGCATACCGGCACGGCCGTAGACCGAGAAACGCTCGCTCATCGGTACTTGCGCGATCAAGTCCAGGTTCACGCCTTTGTACTTCTGTTCAGCGTTCATCACGCCGCCCAGGTTGTTACGGGTTTGGACGTTGAAGTTGCCAAGGTCAAAGAAACCAGCTTCCACTGCGAAGTAGCGGCTCAGTTGCTTGCCAACGAACAATTTGTAACCAACGTCTTTTTCGTCGGTGCTCCACGAATTGACGAACCCGCCTTGACTGTTCAGGTTTTTGATTACTGGAGCCGCTTTGGTGTAGCTGCGCGACTGGCCGATACCGGCGCCGATGTAGGTCGCGGTGTTTGCCCACTCTGGATTCACGAATTGGTCTTGTGCCGATGCTTGTGCTGCCAGCATGGCGAAACCGATTGCGCTCAGAGTACCGATTTTCTTAGTCAGGGTCATATTGTATTCTCTCGTATGTGTGTTGGGGCAGGCTTGGCCTGCCCGTTTGGTTTATCGCTGATGTCGTTATCGCTAATGCCTTTGTGCTTAGCTCGGTATCTACTATTCCGTAATCACAACACAGGTTCGGTTCGGTAGCGAACATAACCGTTTGGAAACTGAATAATTTTCACCTCAAAATCACAAAGTGTGGCGCCATTGTCACACAGCCGGGCTTGTTTCGGTAGCGAGCAACTCTTCCTCTTGCTCTTTACGCAACGCCGCCATATGGATGGCGTACTGTTCGAAGCGCTTGTCGTCCTCGTCGACCGGGGTCCAGGACGGCACGTTGACGCTGTCGCCGGCATTGTCGACCGCCACGAACACCACCAGGCAGCGCGTGGTGCGCTTGCGCGCACCGGTCTTCGGCTCGGTAGCCGAAACATCGATGGCGATGTGCATGCTGGAGTTGCCTGTATGGACAATCATCGCTGTCACTTCGACGATCTGGCCGATGAAGATGGGTTTATAGAAGCGCACGCCGCCGATATACACGGTGACGCAGTAATAGCCGCTCCAGCCGACCGCGCAGGCGTAGCCGGCCTGGTCGATCCATTTCATTACGGCGCCGCCGTGGACCTTGCCGCCGAAGTTGACGTCGGTCGGCTCGGCCAGGAAACGCAGGGTGATCTCGCGCGGACGCGCGGGGGTGGTGTCGTTGCTCATCGAAATGCTCGCAAAAGTGGTGGGAGACTCAAATCATTTCCTGCGCCGTCTCGCGCACCGCCTGCAACAGCAGCTCCGCGCCCGGCGACAGCAAATGGTCTTTCTGGCGAATGATACCGAAGGCATCCATCTTGCACGGCAACTCGATCGGCAGGATGCTCAGCACCTTGAGCGAGGCGTAATAGCGCGCCACCTCGACCGGCATCACATGCAGCGAATCGGTCTGCTGCAGCAGCGCCGTGATCAAGAGCAGCGCGGTGGTGTCGACCACGTTCACGGGAATGTCGAGCCCGGCGCGGCGGAACATCATGTCGAAGCGGTGCCGCAAGATGCTGCCATGCGGCGGCAGGATCCAGGGCTGGTCGGCGATGTGCGTCAGTTCCAGCTGGCCGGCATCGAGCAATGGATGGCCGACCCGCACGACCGCGCAGGCCGGCTCCTCGTTCAGTTCTTCGTAGATCAGGCCGGCGGAATTGTCTTTTTCGAGGATGCGCCCGATCATGAAGTCGAGCATGCCGTGTTGCAACTTGTCGATCAGAATATTGCTCGTCTCCATAAGCGCGCCGATCCGCAGCATCGGCGCCTGCTCCTTGATGCGCGCGATCGCGCGCGGCAGCAGCGCCATGGCGGGCGTCATGATCACGCCCACCTCGACCTGCCCGGCCAGCCCGGCCTTGAGGGCGACGATATCGTCATGCGCCAGCGCCAGGCTGGTCAGCGCCATGCGGGCGTGGCGCACCATGGTTTCGCCGAACATGGTGGGCTCCATGCCGCGCGGCAGGCGCTCGAACAGCTTGACGTCGAGCATATCTTCCAGATCCTTGACCTGTTTCGACGCCGCCGGCTGGGTCATGTGCAGCGCCTCGGCGGCGCGGTGGATGTTGCGGTGGTCGTCGAGCGCGATCAGCAGCAGCAGTTGACGCGTTTTCAGGCGCGCCTTCAAAAACCAGTTGGGGTTGAGTGTCTCCATCATGGAATCATACCCCCGATTGATATCGGTATGCTTTGCAACATACCGATCTGGATATCATTGGCAGCCCGGCGACGGGTTGGCGGCCGGCCCGCTGGCCGTCTGCGCCACGAACTGGATGCCGCCATCGCGCTTGTAATGAAGTTCCTCGACCGCCACTGAACGGCGGAATTCGCCGCCACCGGGCAAGTTGGCATTGTGATAGAACACATAGGACTTGCCGTTGAAGTCGATGATGGCCTGGTGAATCGTCTTCACCTTGTCGTTCTTGTCCATGATCACGCCCTTGAAGGTCCACGGGCCGGCCGGGCTGCCGCTGGTGGCGTAGACCATCTCTTCGGGGAAAAAGCGCGAGTACGACAGGTAATACGTGGCGCCGCGCTTGTGTACGTATGGCGCTTCGGTGAAGGAATCGATCGCGTGGCGCATGATCGGGCCGTCCAGCTCGCTCATATTGGGCTTGAGCCTGGCGTACTTGAGCACCGTATTGCCCCAGTACAGCCAGGCCTGGCCATCGGTATCGATGAACACGCCCGGATCGATGTCGTCCCACAAAATGTCGGTGTGCTTGCTCATGTCGTTGCTGACCAGGGCGCTGCCGCGCGCGTCCACGAACGGGCCGGTCGGGCTGTCGGAGACGGCCACGCCGATGGCCTTGCCGGGAATGGTCTTGTGGTCGACCGTGGAATAGAAATAGTATTTGCCGTCGCGCTTGGTCACATCGCCAGCCCAGGCATCGCGCCCGGCCCATTTGAAGGTGGAAAACTGCAGCGGCGAGCCGTGCTCTTTCCAGGTTTTCATGTCGCACGAAGAATACACGCGCCATTCATTCATCACGTAATCCTTGCCGTCCGCTGTCGCCTCGTCGTGGCCGACGTACAGATACACGCGGCCCTTGTCGACCAGCGCGGCCGGGTCGGCCGTGAAGATATTGCTGATGATGGGGTTGGCGGCCGAAGCGAGGCCCGTGGCGAAGCCGAGCGCGAGTGCGCTCAATCCGAATTTGATCATGCTTGTCTCCTGTTGCTGGTAGTTGGAATGAGATCAGCGTCAGGCCGGGGCGCGTCAGGCCGCCGCGCGCCGCGCCGCGCCCATGGCCATCAGGCGCTGCACCACGCAGAAGATGAACAGCAAGGCGCCGATCACGATCCTGGTCCACCACGAGCTGAGCGTGCCGTCGAAGGCGATCAGGGTCTGGATCGTGCCCAGCACCAGCACGCCGGACAGCGCCCCGGCCACGTAGCCATACCCGCCACTGAGCAAGGTGCCGCCGATCACCACCGCCGCGATGGCGTCCAGCTCGGTGCCCTGGGCATGCAGGCCGTAGCCGGACAGCATGTAAAACGAAAACAGCACGCCCGCCAGCGCCGCGCAAAAGCCGCTGAAGGCGTACACCAGCACCTTGGTGCGCGCCACCGGCAAGCCCATCATCAGGGCCGATTGCTCGTTGCCGCCGATGGCGTACACGCCGCGCCCGAAGGCGGTAAAGTGGGCCAGGAAAATGGCCAGCGCCAGCATCGCCAGTGCAATGAGCGCGCTCGGGGACACAAAGCCGCCCAACAAGCCGAGCTGGGTTTGCGACATGGCCAGGTACAGCGGATCGTCGATGGTGATCGAGTTGATGCTGATCAGGTAGCACAGGCCGCGCGCCAGGAACATGCCGGCCAGGGTCACGATGAACGCTTGCAGTTTGAAGTAATGAATCATGGCGCCCATGCCGCCGCCGAACAGCGCCCCCAGCAGCAGGACCAGGGCGATCACCGCCAGCGGCGGCCAGTGCGCCACCTGCAGCAGCCAGGCCGAGATCATGGTGGCCAGCGCCAGCACCGAGCCGACCGACAGGTCGATGCCGCCGGACAAAATCACAAAGCTCATGCCGATCGCCAGCACCAGCAGGAAGGCGTTATCGATCAGCAAATTCAGGATCACCTGGACCGACAGCAAGCCCGGATACACGGCGCCGCCGATGCCGAGCATGGCCAGCAGCAGGACGAGCGTGACCAGCGGCGTAAAGTAAGGCGACTTCATGCACTCCTCGCACGCGAAAACAATTGTTTGAACTCCGCCGATTGCGACAGGCAGACCAGGAACACGACCACCGACTTGACCACCATGTTCACTTCCGGCGGCACGCCGAGCGAGTAGATGGTGTAGGTCAGGGTCTGGATGATGAGCGCGCCGATCACGCTGCCGACCAGGCTGAACTTGCCGCCAGCGAGCGAGGTGCCGCCCAGGGTGACGGCCAGGATGGCGTCGAGTTCGAGCAGCAGGCCGGCATTGTTGGCGTCGGCGCTTTTGATATTCGAGCTGATCATCAGCCCGGCCAGGCCGGCGCAGGCGGCGCAGAACACGTACACGAACATGATCAGCGAGGCCGTCTTCAGGCCCGCCAGGCGCGCCGCCACCGGGTTGATGCCGACCGCCTGGATGAACAGGCCGAGCGCGGTCTTGCGCATCATCAACGCGATGACCGCGAACACCAGCGCCACCACGGTCAGCGAAAACGGCAGGCCGGCAACATAGCCGCCGCCGAGGAAAAAGAAGGGGGCGTAGTAGACCGTGACGATCTGTCCATCGGTGAGCAACTGCGCCAGTCCCCGGCCCGCCACCATCAGGATCAGGGTGGCGACGATCGGCTGCAAACCCAGGCTTGATACCAGCACGCCGTTCCACAGCCCGCACACGAGGGCCGCGCCGATGGCCCCCGCCATGGCCCAGACCAGCGGCGTGTCGGCTTGCGGGCCGCCGCCGATCAGCATGGCCGCCACCGTGCCCGACAGCGCCACCACCGCGCCCACCGAAATATCGATGCCGCGCGTGGCGATCACCAGGGTCATGCCGAGCGCGGCCAGCATGAGCGGGGCGGCGCGGTTGACGATGTCGATCAGGCTGCCGTACAGGTGGCCATCCTTGATGGAGACGTGAAAGAAACCGGGAATGGCGACCAGGTCGATCAACAGCAGCAGCGCCAGCGCCGCCAGCGGGCGCAACAGCGGATGGCGCAGCAGCGACGCCAGCGCCGGCGTGGCGTTGTCTTTTGCGGCGCCCTGGGCCGGCGAGGCCATCATGCCGCTTCCCCTGCGATCACTTGCAGCACGGACGTGTCGTCCAGTTCGCCGCGCTGGTATTCGCCGCAGGCCTTGCGGTCCCGGAGGACGACCAGGCGGTCGCTACAGCGCAAAACTTCGGGGAGTTCGGAGGAGATGAACAGAATTGCCATCCCTTTACGACAAAGTCCACTCACGTAATCCATGATTTCCTGTTTGGCGCGCACGTCGATGCCGCGCGTTGGTTCGTCGAGGATCAGCATCGCCGGCCTGGTCACCAGCCAGCGCGCCAGCAGCACTTTTTGCTGGTTGCCGCCCGACAGGGAACCAATCGGCGTGTCGATATCGGCCGTCTTGATGCCCAGCCACTTGACATAGTCGCGCGCCAGCGCCTCTTGCTGATGCAGCGCAATGGCGCGCAGCATGCCGGCGCGCGCCTGCAAGGCCAACATCATGTTCTCGCGTACCGACAGCTCGAGGATGGCGCCTTCGTGCTTGCGGTCTTCCGAGCAAAAGCCGATGCCCGCTTCGATCGCGTCGCGCGGCGAGCCGAAGGGGTGGCTGCGGGTACCGATGCGCAGCGTACCGCTGTCGGCCTTGTCGGCCCCGAACAGCAGGCGCGCCGCCTCGGTGCGGCCGGAACCGAGCAGTCCGCACAGGCCCAGCATTTCGCCAGCGCGGATATCCAGGTCGAGCGGCGCCAGCGCCCCCTTGCGCCCCAGCCCACGCGCTTGCAGCAAGGTTGGCGGCGCTTCCCCGGCGACGCCCGGATGCACCAGCTCGGCCGGATGCTCGCTGGCGTCGGGCGCGCCGACCATCTTGTTCACCAGCGCCAGGCGCGACAGCTCGGCGCAAGCGTACTCGCCCTCGCGCTCGCCGTTGCGCATGACGGTGATGCGGTCCGAAATCGCGTAGGTCTGGTCCAGGAAATGGGTCACGAACAGGATCGCCATGCCTTGGTCGCGCAGTTTGCGCAGCACACGGAACAGCAACTGCACTTCGGCCTCGTCGAGACTGGAGGTCGGCTCGTCGAGAATCAGCACGCGCGCCGAAATATTGAGCGCGCGCGAAATTGCCACCATCTGCTGGATCGCCAGCGGAAAGCTGGACAACTGGGCGCGCACGTCGATGCGCACGTCCAGCTGTTCCAGCAGCCTGGCGGCCTGCGCGCGCATGCCGCCCCAGTCCAGCATGCCGAACTTGCGCGGATAGCGGCCGATGAAGATATTCTCGGCCACCGACAGGTTCGGGCACAGATTGACTTCCTGGTACACCGTGCTGATGCCCAGGCGCTGCGCATCCTGGGTCGAGCCGGGCCGGATTTCCCGCCCTTCCATGACAATGGCGCCGCTGTCGGGCGCGTACACGCCGGTCAGCACCTTGATCAGGGTGGACTTGCCAGCGCCGTTCTGGCCCATCAGCGTGTGGATTTGCCCCGCATACAGGGTCAGGCCCACATCGCTGAGCGCCTTCACGCCGGGAAACTGCTTGCAGATGCCGTGCAGCTCCAGCACCGGAGCGGCGGCGTTCGGTGCCTTGATCATGGCAGGGCCTAGTATTTGCGGTTCGGCAGTTCCTTGGCAGCCACTTCAGCCGGGAACACGCCCTCGACCGTCGTGATGCGCTTCGGCACCGGTTTACCGGCCACGACATCGCGCGCGATCGACATCAGTTGCGGCCCGAGCAGCGGGCTGCACTCGACGGTGACGTTCATCTTGCCTGCGATCATGGCCTGGAACGCGCCTTTGACGCCGTCGATCGAGATGACGAGGATATCGACACCCGGTTTCAGGCCGGCTTCTTCGATGGCCTGGATGGCGCCGATGGCCATGTCGTCGTTATGGGCGTACAGCACCTGGATATCCTTGCCCTGCGCCTTGAGGAAGGCTTCCATCACTTCCTTGCCCTTGGCGCGGGTAAAGTCGCCGGTTTGGGAACGCGTGATTTTCAGCTTGGGGTTGGCGGCGATGACTTCGGCAAAGCCGTTCTTGCGGTCGATGGCCGGCGCGGAGCCGACGGTTCCCTGCAATTCGACGATGTTGAAGGTGCGATCGGGTGTTTTGGCGGCGCGTTCGACCAGCCAGCGAGCGGCGCGGCGGCCTTCTTCAACAAAGTCGGAACCGATGAAAGCGGCGTACAGGGTCGGATCGGTGACGTTGACGGCACGATCGGTGAGGATGACCGGGATCTTGGCGGCCTTGGCTTCGCGCAGCACGGTTTCCCAGCCGGATTCCACGACCGGCGAGAAGGCGATCACATCGACGCGCTGGGCGATGAAGGAGCGGATCGCCTTGACCTGGTTTTCCTGGCGCTGCTGGGCGTCGGCAAACTTGAGGTTGACGCCCTCCTTCTTGGCCGCGTCCTTGATCGAGATGGTGTTGGCGGTGCGCCATTCGCTTTCGGCACCGACCTGGGAAAAGCCGATCGTCAGCGGTTTGGCGGCCAGCGCCGGGAAAGCGGCGAAAGCGCCGAGCAATGCGGTGGCCAGAACGGCCCTGCGGGTGAGGTTCATGTTTGTCTCCTGTTTATAGGGGGTGGAATTTGGGACTCCTTTTTATTGCCCCATCTTATGAGAAAGTCACATAGTCATCCAATCAATTTTTTGACAGATGCGATATCGAAAACGGTATCGACTCGGAACCTTACTGTCAGCCCCGTCGTGCCCGCCTGCGCGGGTACGATGGGCGGATCAATGGCCTCGCAATACGCGCACGCCATACAGGCGACGCAATCGTCGCGCCAAGCCGCCATCAGCGCCGCTGCCAGGAGCTGTCTCATGAGCGCCTTATTGTTGCTTGCTCTGGTAGCGATTCAAGTCTTGCGGATCGACTGTCGGCCAGCCATCCTTGTCCCACTTGATGTCGAGGATCTTGAGCTTTTGCAGGTAGTTGTCGGCGGTTTCGTAGGCGTGCATGACCAGCAAGTCCTTGCCGTCGATGGTGTAGGCGCTGTTGTGGCCGACGCCTTTCCACTGCGCGTTGCCGTCGATGAGCAAGGAGCCGCCGCCCTTGGCCATGTCCTTGCCGGTGCGGTCGAGGTAGGGGCCGGTGAGCTGTTTCGAGCGACCCATGACCACGTGGTAGGTGCTCGCTTCTTTTTTGCAGCACAGGCCCCAGGAGACGAACAGGTAGAAGTAGCCATTCTTTTTGAGGATGTGCGGGGCTTCGATTTCGGCCGGGCCGGCTTCTTCCTCAGGCACGCCGGCCGGGCGCGTGCGCTGGGCGATGGTATGCCAGGCTTGCGGCTCGGCCAGGCGCGTGCGCGAGGCGTCCAGCTTGACCATCTTGATGCCGCTCCAGAACGAGCCGAACGACATCCACGCCGTGCCGCTGCTGTCGTCCACGATGTTGGGGTCGATGGCGTTCCAGTTGTCGCGGCCGGGGATCGATTGCAGGACCATGCCCTGGTCTTGCCATTGGTAGTTGGCGGCGCGCGGGTTCAGGGTGGCGTTGGTGGTCACGCCGATGCCGGAGGTATTTTTGCCGAAGCCGGAGACGGAATAGTAGAGGTAGTATTTGCCGTCGTGGAAATAGACATCCGGCGCCCAGATGTGGTCGTTGAAGCTGGGGGCGGCCTGTTTGGCCCAGGCGGGTTGGCCGGGGAAGACGCGGCCTTCTTCCTTCCAGTTGCGCATGTCTGGGGAACTGTAGAAGGTGATGCCGGGGCCGGTGCTGAACAGGTAGAAGGTGTTGCCTTCCTTGGCCATGACGGGGTCGTGGACGCTGACTTGTTTGGCGTGGGCGGCGGCCGTTAACAACAGGCCAGTGGCGCAGACGAAAAACTGAATTAACTGACGCATATTGGGTTCCCAATAGACTCAAAACCGTCGTTCCCGCCTGCGCGGGAACGACGGAGCTTAGGCTGAGCGGGAATCGGGGAGGATTACCCTTCCAGCGCCACCACCACAACCGCTTTTGCCGGCACCGTCACCGTCAGTTTACCGCCACTGGCCTTGGCGCTGAACGGCGCCGGCTTGATCGCTTGCGGGTTCTGGAAGGTGTTGTGCGCGTCCATGGCCGTGGCCGTCAGCACGCGGCCAGTCGCCGCAGCCAATTGTTTACCCGACACATTCACCACCACATCGGCCGGCTTGCCCGGATTGGTGTTGACCAAGGACAGATACAGCTTGCCATCCTTGGCCCGCGCCGCCGATGCGCTGATGCCCGGAATCGTGGTCTCGCCCAAGGTGTAGGCCGTATCGTCCGCCACCGTCACCGGCAACGAGGTGGCGTCCTGAAACGGCACATACATGTGGAAGGCGTGATAGGTCGGCGTCAGCAGCATCTTGTCCTTTTCCGTCAAAATCATGGCCTGGAGCACATTGACCATCTGCGCAATATTGGTCATGTGAACGCGGTCGGCGTGCTGGTGGAAAATATTGAAGTTGAGCGCAGCCACCACCGCATCGCGCAAGGTGTTCTGCTGGTACAGGAAGCCGGGCGTGGTGCCGGTTTCCACGTCGTACCAGGTGCCCCACTCATCGACGTACAAGCCGATTTTCTTCTCGGGATCATTCTTGTCCAGCACGGCGACGTTATTCTTGATCATCGCATCGATTTTCAAGGTATTCGCCAGGGTCGAGATCCAGTGTGGCTCGGCAAAGCCGGTGGCTGCGCCCTTGCCTTCCCACTTGCCGGTCGGGATGGTGTAGTAGTGGAAGCTGATGGCCGAGGTCTGCCCCTTGGCGTTCTTGCTGATCACATCGGTCCATTTGGTGTCATGATCGTTGCCGCCGCTGGCGATCATCAAGGGCCGGCTTTCTTTCGGCGCCTTGAGCATTGTTTCAACATTCTTGTACAGATTGGTGTAGTGCTCAGGCGTCATGTTGCCGCCGCAACCCCAGGCTTCGTTGCCGATGGCGAAGTACGCGACTTTGAACGGCTTCTCGCGGCCATTCTTGCGGCGCAGCTTGGCCAGGCTCGATTTGCTGTCGGAGGTCATGTATTCGACCCAGTCCGCCATTTCCTGCACAGTGCCGGAACCGAGATTGCCATTGACGTAGGCGTCGGCGCCCAACAGGTCGACCAGGTCGAAGAATTCGTGGGTGCCGACGGCGTTGCTCTCTTCCACTCCGCCCCAGTTGGTGTTGACCTTGACCGGACGCTTGGCGCGCGGGCCGATACCGTCTTTCCAGTGGTATTCATCGGCGAAGCAACCGCCCGGCCAGCGCACCAGCGGCACGTGCAGTTGTTTCAAGGCGCCGATGACATCGTTGCGCCAGCCCTTGGTGTTGGGAATGTTGGAACTGGTGCCGACATACATGCCTTCGTAGATGCCGGTGCCGAGGTGTTCGGCGAACTGGCCGTAGACATTCTTGTTGATGAGCGGACCGGGTTTGCCGGCGTCGATGGTCACGTTGACCGCGGCGAACGCCGGCCACGCGCTGACGGTAAGCAGGCTGATGGCGGCGATGCTGCGTTTGATGATGTGCATGGTTGTCTCCTGAATCGTTCTTATTGTAGGTAGTGTCTTAAATCCAGCCGGCATCGACCACGAAATCCTGGCCAGTACACATGGCGCTGTCGTCCGAGGCGAGGAACAGGATCATGGCCGCGACGTCGTCCGGCATCAGCGGGCCGGGCAGGCACTGGTTGCGCTTGATGTCGGCCTTGCCGGCGTCATCGACCCACAGGTCGAGCTGGCGGGCGGTCATGACCCAGCCGGGCGTGACGGTGTTGACGCGGATGCCGTGCGCGCCGAAGTCGCGCGCCAGGCCGCGCGTGAGGCCGACCGTGGCCGCCTTGGTGGCGCTGTAGACCGGGTAGCCGCCGTTCTTGGCGTGCCAGGACATGGAGCCGACGTTGATGATCGATCCCGCGCCCTTTTTCTTCATGCCGCCAAGGACTGACTGGCAAGTGAAGAACATGGGGCGCTGGTTGATGGCGATGCGCTGGTCGTAGAACGCGACGCTGACGTCTTCGGTCTGGTGGCGCTGGTCGTTGGCGGCGTTGTTGACCAGGATATCGAAGTCGCCCAGTTGCGCGGCCAGTTCGGCCATGCTCGCTTGCAGGGCGGGGATGTCGCTGATGTCGCAGTGGCGGAACAGCGGTGCGGGGGCGCCGGATTCGGCCACGCGCAGGCACAGCGCTTCGCTGGCGTCGTACACGATGTCGACAAAGGCGACCTGCGCGCCCTGGGCGGCGAAGGATGCGACCAGCGACTCGCCGATGCCGGTGCCGCCGCCGGTGATGAAAACCCGCTTGCCGGAAAGGCTGGGGTAGGTGGCTGATTTTTTCATGATGTCTCCAACTTACTTTACTGTGCGGCGTCTTGTGCTTTATCAGCCGTGGCCGCTCGCTTTATCTTCCGTCGTTCCCGCGAAGGCGGGAACCCAATTTCGTGCCGTAGCTAAAGGCTGAACAGCAAACTTGGGTTCCCGCCTTCGCGGGAACGACGTGCTAGCGCAACCGATGTAGGCGCTCAAGCCTTCGTCAACGCCCCATCCCGCCGGCGCCAGACTCCCGCATGATCGTCGCGCAGCACGTCCGGCAGCAAACCCTGCGCCAGGTTCTGGTAGCACACCGGCCGCAAGAAGCGCTGGATCGCCGCCGTCCCCACCGAGCTGCTGCGCCCGTCCGACGTGGCCGGGAACGGCCCGCCATGCACCATCGCGGTCGATACTTCCACGCCGGTCGGCATGCCATTGGCCAGGATCCGTCCCACCTTGCGCTCCAGCACAGGCAGCAAGGCACGCACCAGTTCGGTATCGCCCTCGTCCATCTGCACGGTCGCGGTCAGCTGGCCTTCCAGGCCTTCGGTAATGGCGCGCATTTCTTCCATGCTGTCGCACGCGACCAGCAGCGACGCCGGTCCGAAGATTTCGCCATGCAGCGCCTGCTCGCTCAGGAAGGCCTTGCCGCTGGTGCGGAACAGCGCGGGACCGCCCTTGCCTTCCGCGTGGGTCGCTTCTTTCAAGGAATCGACCGCCGCATGCCGCGCCAGCTTGTGTACGCCGCTCTGGTAGGCCGAAGCGATGCCCGCGGTCAGCATCGTCCCCGCGTCGATACCCGATAAGGCCTGCGCCGCCTTGTCGGCAAAGCGGTCGAAATCCGGCCCTTTCAAACCCAGCACGATGCCGGGATTGGTGCAGAACTGGCCAACGCCCATCGTCATCGAGCCGGCAAAGGCGGTGGCGATCTGCTCGCCGCGCGCGGCCAGCGCTTGCGGCATCAGGTAAAACGGATTGATGCTGCTCATTTCCGCATACACGGGAATCGGCTGCGCACGCGCGGCGGCCACCGCCATCAGCGCTTGTCCGCCCGAACGCGAGCCGGTAAAACCAACCGCCTTGATCGACGCATGCGCCACCAGGGCCTGGCCGATGCCGTTGCCGGTGCCGGTCAACAGCGCGAACACGCCTGCCGGCAACTTGCACAGTGCAATCGCCTTGAGCACGGCGCGCGCCACCAGCTCGGACGTGCCGGGATGGGCGGAGTGGGCTTTCAACACGACCGGGCAGCCGGCGGCCAGCGCGGCGGCGGTATCGCCACCGGCCACTGAAAACGCCAGCGGGAAGTTACTTGCCGCGAACACGGCAACGGGACCGAGGCCGATCATGCGCAGGCGCAGGTCGGGACGCGGCAGCGGCTGGCGTTCCGGCAAGGCGCTGTCGATGCGCACATCGGCCCACGACCCTTCGCGCAGCAGTTCCGCGAACAGTTTCAGCTGGCCCATGGTGCGGCCGCGCTCGCCTTCGAGACGGGCGCGCGGCAGGCCGGATTCGGTCATTGCGCGCACGATCAGTTCGTCGCCGAGTTCCAGGATCTGGGCCGCGATGGTGTCCAGAAAAGTCGCGCGGGCCTCGTTGCTGGTCGCGCGGAAGGGATCGAAAGCCGCTTCCGCCAGGCGGCACGCTTCGTCGATCTGGGCGGCATCGACCATATGGAAGGATGGCTCGATGGGGGCGCGCGTGGATGGGTCGAAGGCCTGGAAAGAGCCGCCGTTGCCGCGCACTGCGTGTCCGCCGATCAGTGCTTCACCGGTAATGGTCATAAAGCGTGTACTTTCGTAAAGGTGGATTGCTCACGGTCGAGGCGGTTGCGCAGGGCCGGGCCGAACACGGGAGAGTCGATCTCGAACGTTTCGCCGGCCAGGACCGTGATGTTGTCGGCCACGCTCAGGGTGGCGGTGCCGAAGAAATGGATGTGGACGTCGCCGGCGCGGTTGAACAGGCCGTACTTGAAGTGGTGGTATTCCAGGTTGGCGATGGAGTGCGACATATTCTGCTCGCCGCTGACAAACGCCTTTTCCCAGCGCACCGTGCCATCGGCGGCGATGATGCGCGAGGTGCCGGCCACGTGGGCGGGCAGTTCGCCCACCAGCAGCGCCGGGCCGAGGCCGCAATTGCGCAGCTTGGAGTGGGCCAGGTACAGGTAATTCTGGCGCTCGGTCACGTGGTCCGAAAACTCGTTGCCGATGGCATAGCCGAGGCGGTGCGGCTGGCCGTCGCCGCCGATCAGGTACAGGCCGGCGATTTCGGGCTCTTCGCCGCCATCGAGGGCGAACTCGGGCATCAGCAAGGGCTGGCCGCTGGCGCGCACCACCGAGCCGTCGCCCTTGTAAAACCATTCCGGCTGCACGCCGCGCGCGCCCTCGGCGGGCTTGCCGCCTTCCACGCCCATGCGGAACATTTTCATGCTGTCGCTCAGGGTCTCGACATCGCCGCCGATTTTCTTGTGCATGGCGTCGCGCGTATCGGCGCTGCCGAGGTGGGTCAGGCCGGTGCCGGTGACGTAGCAATGGGCGGCATCAAGATGGTCGATCGGCGCCAGCAGGCGCCCGGCGCTGGCCACCGCCTCAAAGGAATGGGTTTCGGCGCCGATGGCGGCGGCGGCCACGTCAGCGAGTTTGGTCTTGCCGGCGATGGCTTCTTGGGCCAGGGCGCAGGTGCTGGCGTAGCCGTCGATCACGCGCAGCTGGTCTTGTTCAAGCACGGCAACGCGGCGCGCCCCGGCTTCATTGGTAAATTGGACGAGTAGCATGGTGTGTCTCCGTGTACAGCGGCGGTGTCAGGTCTGACACCAGCCGGGGATGTTAATGGGAATGGCGGGGCACGGCCGAGCCGCGGCTGCCGAGCAGGAAGTCGAAGTCGCAGCCTTCATCGGCCTGCAGCACGTGGTCGATGTAGAGCTTCTGGTAGCCGCTCTTGGCCACCGGCGCTTGCGATCCGGCACGGGCGGCCAGGCGGCGGGCCATTTCTTCGTCGGAAATGTCCAGGTTCAGGCTGCCGTTGTGGCAGTCGAGGGCGATGAAGTCGCCATCCTGTACGATGCCGAGCGGCCCGCCCGCCATCGCTTCCGGCGCCACGTGCAGCACCACGGTGCCGTAGGCGGTGCCGCTCATGCGCGCGTCCGAGATGCGCACCATGTCGGTCACGCCTTGGGCCAGCAGCTTGGGCGGCAAGCCCATGTTGCCAACTTCCGCCATGCCCGGATACCCCTTCGGCCCGCAATTTTTCATCACCAGGATCGAATCGGCATCGACATCGAGATCGGGGTCGAGGATGCGGCTCTTGTAGTGCTCGAAATCTTCGAAGACGACCGCCTTGCCGCAGTGCTTCATCAGGTGCGGCGAGGCGGCCGACGGCTTGAGCACGGCGCCGCGCGGCGCCAGGTTGCCGCGCAGGATGCAGATGCCGCCATCCTCGATCAGCGGCTTGGCCAGCGGACGGATCACCTCGTCGTCGTAGATCGGCGCTTCTTCGCAGTTCTGCCACAGGCTCTTGCCGTTGACGGTCAGCGCATCCTTGTGCGGCAGCAGCTTGCCTTCGCCCAGGCGGCGGATCGCGCCCGGCAGGCCGCCGGCGTAGTAAAACTCTTCCATCAGGTAGCGCCCGGACGGCAGCAGGTCGACGATGGTGGGGGTGCCCTTGCCGATCGCGGTCCAGTCTTCCAGCTCGAGCGGCACGCCGATGCGCCCGGCAATCGCTTTCAGGTGGATCACGGCGTTGGTCGAGCCACCGATGGCGGCGTTGACCTTGATCGCGTTTTCGAACGCTTCGCGCGTGAGGATCTTGGACAGGCGCAAGTCTTCCCGCACCATCTCGACGATGCGGATGCCCGACATATGGGCCAGCACGTAGCGGCGCGAATCGACGGCGGGAATGGCGGCGTTGTGCGGCAGCGAGGTGCCGAGCGCTTCGGCCATGCAGGCCATGGTCGAGGCCGTGCCCATGGTGTTGCAGGTGCCGGCCGAGCGCGACATGCCGGACTCGGCGGACATGAACTGGTGCAGGGTGATGGTGCCGGCCTTCATCTGTTCGTGCAACTGCCAGACGGCGGTGCCGGAACCGATGTTCTTGCCGTTCAGCTTACCGTTGAGCATGGGACCGCCGCTGACGACGATGGTCGGCAGGTCGACGCTGGCCGCGCCCATCAAGAGGGCCGGGGTGGTCTTGTCGCAACCGACCAGCAGCACCACGGCATCCATCGGATTGCCGCGGATCGATTCTTCCACGTCCATGCTGGCCAGGTTGCGGGTGAGCATGGCGGTCGGGCGCAGGTTCGACTCGCCGTTGGAAAACACCGGGAACTCGACCGGGAAACCGCCGGCTTCGAGGATGCCCTTCTTGACGTGTTCGGCCAGTTGGCGGAAGTGGGCGTTGCAGGGAGTCAGTTCGGACCAGGTGTTGCAGATGCCGATGATCGGCTTGCCTTGAAACTCGTGGTCGGGGATGCCCTGGTTTTTCATCCAGCTGCGGTACATGAAACCGTTTTTATCCTGGGTGCCGAACCACTCCGCGGAGCGCAGTTTCGGCTTTTTCGTCTCAGACATGTATTCCTCCTGTTTTTTCTGATGCCGTCTCGAACTCATGTCGTCGTTCGGCAGCGATAGAGGGAATACTAAAGATTCTTGGGATGCCTTTCCAATCAATTTTTTGGCGATAGCGATATCGATTTGAATATCAAAGAAAGGCGAGGAGGCGGGGGGGTAAGGACAGTGCAGCCAGATCGAATGAGGCGGACCTCATCTGGCACATGCACAATTGCTCGCATTCCCGACTGGCGAGCATCACGATCTGTTTGCTCATCAATGAAACAAGCGCGCCGTGCGCGCGAGGTGCAGCGCTCGTCATCAAACACCTGCGTAGCGGCACGCCGGAAAAATGTCGATACAGCTCACCTTGCAAGAAGACAAGGAGTAGCACTGCGCCCTGCGCAAGTAAGAAATCGCCCCGCTCGCACCTCACCGGGACCACCCATCAGCAAACGAACCGGCTCTCCGGCAAGCCGCGCACGCCCGGCACCGTCCCCGTGAACAGCCCGCCATCGGCATCCCCCGGATTGGCCAGGCCCACCCGCGCGCTGGTCGCGTACAACTGGTCGAGCAGCACGCCGCCGAACGCCACGCAGCTCGGCTGGCTGGCCGGCAGCGCCACAGTGCGGTCGATGGCGCCGTCCGGCGCATAGCGCACCAGCTTGCCCGCGCCCCACTGGGCGTTCCACAGATACCCGCGCGCATCGACGCACGACCCGTCCGGCTCGCCCTCGCCTTCGACCTGGGCAAACACGCGCAAGTTCGACAGCGCGCCGCTGACCACATCGTAGTCGCAGCAACGGATCACCCGCTCCGGCGAATCGCAGTAGTACATGGTGGCGCCGTCGGGACTGAAACAGATGCTGTTGGCAATCGCCGCATGCGGCAGCGGCAGGCGCTCCAGGCGCAAGTCGCGGTTGAGCCGGTAAAAGCCGCCGATCGGCAGGCGCGGCTCGACTTCGTTGAAGGTGCCGAACACAAAACGCCCCTGGCGATCGCAACGCCCGTCATTGAGGCGCGTGGTCAACCCGGCCTCGACCTCGCAGACCGGCGTGACCGCCCCGCTCCCGAGCTCGAAAAAAGCCAGCCGCGTCGCCAGTCCGACCAGCAAGCGCTCGTCGTGGTCGGTCAGCGCGAACGAGGCCAGCCGCTCCGGCATCGCCCAGCTGCGCGTGACACCCGTGGCCGGATGATGCGCCCACAAGGTGGAACCGAGGATATCGGTCCAGAACACCCGACCGCTGCGCTCGCACCACAGCACGCATTCGCCCAGCGCATTTTTCATGTCGACCATTAGCTCAAGCATCACTTCTCCACCGAAAATCTGTATCGGGATACGGTCGCATATTCTTCACCCGGGCGCAAGATGGTATTCGGAAATGCGCTCTGGTTGGGCGAATCGGGAAAGTGCTGGGGTTCGAGGCAAAAGCCGCTGCGATAGCCATAAGTCTGGCCCTTGCCCGTCAAGCTGCCGTCAAGGAAATTGCCGCTGTAAAACTGCACGCCCGGTTCCTCGGTGAACAGTTCGAGCACCCGGCCCGAGACCGGCTCGTGTACGCGCGCGGCCAGGGTCATCGCCCTGGGGGCCGGCTTGTTGAGCACGAAATTGTGATCGTAGCCGCTGCCGTGGCGCAGTTGTTCATCTTCAATACCGATGCGCTCGCCGATCGGATGCGGCGTGCGGAAGTCGAACGCGGTGCCGGCCACCGGCGCCAGTTCCCCGGTCGGAATCAGGGTGCTGTCGATCGGCGTGTAGGCGTCGGCGTCGATCCGCAGCAGATGGCCGAGGATGTCGCCCTGGCCCGCCAGGTTGAAGTACGCGTGCTGGGTCAGGTTGACCGGCGTCGCCTTGTCGGTCACCGCGTCGAACGTCACCACCAGCTCGTCGCCGGCCGTCAGTTCGTATACCACGGTCACGTCGAGCGTGCCGGGATAGCCCTGCTCGCCGTCACGGCTGCGGTAGATCAAGGTCAGGCCGACCGAATCGCTTTCGTGGAAGGGAATCGCGCGCCACAGTACGCGGTGGTAGCCCAGCTCGCCGCCGTGCAGGTGGTGGGCGCCGTCGTTGGCGGGCAGTTGCACCACCCGGCCGTCGAGCGTGAAGCGGCCGTCGCGCAGGCGGTTGCCGTAGCGCCCGATCAGGGCGCCGAAGTACGGCGACGCTGTCACATACGGCGCCAGCGTATCGAAGCCGAGCGTGATGTCGGCCAGCGCGCCGTGGCGGTCGGGCGTGTGGATTTCGGTGATGATGCCGCCGAAATCGGTGATCTTCAGCAGCAGCCCGTTGGGATTGCTCAGTGTGAACAAGGTGGCCGCCCTGCCGTCGGGCAGGTGGCCGAATGCCGATTGCGTGATGCTCGCTTGCACGGTGCTTCCTCGTTAAGGTGTCTCAGGCGATTGACGGGCGTCCGAACACGGGCATGCCCTGCTCGTCCCATCGCAATGGCTTGACGAAAGTATGGCGGTCGGGGTTCCACAGGGGGTCGCCGACAATCTCGGTGTAGGTACGAGCATGGTACACCAGCATCACGGTGTCGCCATCCTCGGCATAGGTAAAACTGTTGTGGCCCGGACCGTAGACGCCGTGCTCGTAGCAGGTCTGCAGCACCGGCTCGGCCAGCTTGGTCCACGATGCCGGATTGAGCAGGTCGGCGTTCTCGCCGGCCCACAGCAAGCCCATCGCGTAGTTCTCGTCGGTGGCGCTGGCCGAGTAGCTGATGAAAATCTTGCCGTTGCGCTTGATGACGGAGGGGCCTTCGTTGACCCAAAAGCCGCGGATTTCCCAGTCGAATTCGGGTTTGCTGAGCATGACCGGCGGCCCGCCAAGCTGCCACGGCGTGGCCATCGGCGCGATGTACAGGTTGGAGTTGCCTTCGATCGCCTCGTCCTTTTGCGCCCACAGGTAGTACAGCACGCCGTCGTGGGTGAAGGTGGTGGCGTCGAGACAGAAGGTGTCGATGCCGCTGTCGACTTGCCCCATGAATTCCCACTCGCCGTCGAGCGGGTTGGGACGGGTGTTGCGCACGGCGTACATGCGGTGCTGGAACAGCTGGTGTTTGATCTCGCGGCTCGGGGCGGCGGCGAAGTAGACATACCACGCGCCCTGGTTGAAGTGGATTTCCGGCGCCCACAGCAGTTCGCTGTACGGTCCGGCATCGGGCTTGCGCCATACATCGAGCGCGGGCGCGCCTGGCAGTTCGGCAATGGTGCGCGCGCGGCGCACTTCGATGCGGTCGTATTCCGGCACCGAGGCCGTGAAATAGTAATAGCCGTCGCTGTGCTTGTAAATGAAGGGATCGGCGCGTTGCGCGATCAGGGGGGACAGTGTGTGCATGGTCATTGGGTTTGCTTCAGCGGGTCCGGTAAATTAAGTGGTGGCCAAGCCGGCGCTGCGCAGGTCGGTCTTGACCTCGTCGTAGTAGCTGTCGGTGATGCGGTACTTGAACATCAGCACGCCCATCAGGAAGTGGAAGAAGCCGGGGATGACGGTGAGCATCAAGGCGATGCCGCTCAGCGCCAGCGGACTTTGCCCCTGGTTCGGCACGTACTGGAAATAGCTCAGCAGCAGCCCGACCATGCCGCCGGCCACCGCCATGCCGGCCTTCTGGCAGACCGAAATGCCGCCGAAGGCAAAGCCGGAAACGCGCTTGCCGGTCTTGACCTGGCCGTAGTCGATGGTTTCGGCAATCGCCGACCAGAACACCGGCGCATGCAGGTCGACCACGAAGGAGAGCAGGAAGTACAGGATGAACGCGAGCAGCATGTCGCCCGGCTTCACCAACACGTACATCAGCACGCTGATCAGGGCCACCCCGAGCTGGGTATAGCGGAACAGCTTGACCTTGCAATACGACTTGGTGATCCAGGTCGAGGCGACCATCGACAGGATCGCCGCCGCCACGCCGGTCGACAAGAACGCGGCCACGGTATCGGTGTCGCCGCCAAGGTAGTACATGGCGTAATAGATGGCGACCGAGCCGCGCACCACGTAGCCGACCGTGCCGGTCAGGCACACGCCGCACAGGATCAGCCATTGGTCGTTGCGCATCAGCAGCTTGAACTGTTCCATCAAAGGCTGCCGCTCGACCACGTGGATCACCCGTTCTTTCGTGGTACACACGCAGAACAGGAACAGGCCGACGCCCATCACCGCCATCAGCGCCATCGCCGACTGGTAGCCGACGGCCAGGTTCCCCGCCCCCCACTTTTCCGCCAGCTTGGGCACGATGATGGTCACCATGAAGGCGCCGGCCTTGGCGAAGAACAGGCGGTAGCCGTTGGCCGAGAGGCGTTCCTGCGGATCGCCGGTCAGTCCGCTGATCAGCGAAATATACGGAATGCCGACCCCGGCCGTCATCAGGGTCATCAGGATGTAGGTGGAATACGCCCACACCAGCTTGGCGTCATAGCCCCAGGCTGGCGTGGTGAACACGAAAAACACGCTCACGCCATACGGAACGCACAGCCACAGCAGCCACGGCCGGTAGCGCCCGAAGCGCGAGGTGAAGCGGTCGGTCACCTGCCCCATGGCCAGGTCGGCCGCGCCGCCGATGACTTTGACCACCACGAACAGCAGCGCCAGGTGCTCGGTGCGCAGGCCGTAGATATCGGTGTAGAAGAAGGTGATGAGCAGCATCATCGACGAGATCACGACGTTGAGCGCCATGTCGCCGGTGCCGAAGCCCACTTTTTCGAGGATGGATAATTTCTGGGAATTCTTATCGAGCGGTTTCATGCAAACTTTCTCAGCCATACAAGGACAGAAAGCGCTGCGTTCAATTTCCACGCAACGCTTCCGGGACGATCGCTTATCGGGTACTTACATTTTGTAGCGCAGCGACAGACCCACCACGCGGTCGTAGCGGCGGATGTCGCGCGGGTTGCTGGCGACGCCATGGTAATCGTGGTACTTACGATCAAGCACGTTCTCCACATCCACCGTCAGGCTCATCGCTTCGCTGATCTTGTAGGAGAGCGAGGCATCCATGGTCTTGATCGGGTCGACGATCAAGTCGAAACCGAGGCCACGGTAGTTGAAGGTGTCGACATACTTGTCGCGCCAGTTGTAGGCCACGCGGCCGGACCAGCCGTCGCGCTCGTACAGGCCGACCACGTTGTACGACAGCCTGGACATGCCGACGAACGGTTTGAGCACGCCGCCGGTATCGCTCAGGTCGCCCTTCATGTAGGTCACGTTCGCTTGCAGGCCGAAGCCGCCCAGCCAGCCCGGCAGCTTGTCGTAGAACTGCTGGTAAGACAATTCCGCGCCCTGCAAGGTGCCCTTGGACATATTGCGCGGACGGTGTACGTCGTACACGATGCCGTTATAGGTTTCCTTGGTCGAACTGGTGAGGATGTAATTCTTGAAGTCGTGGCGGAACACGGTGGCCGTGAGCGAGCCGGTCGGTGCGAAATACCATTCCGCCGCGGCATCGAAGTTCTTGCCTTCGATCGGTTTCAGGTCGGGATTGCCGCCCGTGCCCACCGCTTGCACGGTGGTGCTCGGCACGTTGTAGGACACGCCCGGATTGAACTGGTCGAAGTTGGCGCGCTGCATCGACTTGCCGGCGGTCAGGCGCGCCTGCACGTCCGGCAAGATCATGGCCTTGAGCGTCGCATTCGGCAACACGTCGGTCGATGATGGCGTGCTCGATACCGGCACGATCACGCCGTTCGCTTGCGAGTAGCCGCTCAGCACACCCTTGGTCTGCACCACGCGCACGCCCAGGGTGCCCTCGACCGGGATGGTCCCGGCCGTAAAACCATACTTGGCCTTGGTGTAGAGGGCGTAGGTGGTTTCCTGGTTGTTGAACTGGGACAGCTTGTCTTCGGCCGACTTGCTGCCATCGCCGAACAGCGTGCGCAGCTCGCCGATATGGTCGTGCATGAAGCCGGCGCACGGCGTGACCCACGAGGCCATGCCGTAGTCGCCCGCCATCGGCATCGAATTGCAGGCCAGGCCCGGCAGCGAGCTCAAAGCAATATTGCCCGGCGCCGGACGAAAGCCGTCCAGCTCATGCACATAGGCCGCATTGCGCTTGGCGACCCGCACGCCGGTCGACACATCCTTGATGAAGCCGTCTTCTTCCGGGGTCCAGCTGGCGTCGGCGCGCCAGTCGGTCGCGCGGCTTTCGGCATGGTTGTGATTGTCGAAGAAGGTGGCGACCCGGTAATTGTTCGGCTTGCTCATGTCGTAAGCGGGATAGGAAAACTGCGCTCCCCCATTCACGTAGGTGTTGCCGGTGATGGTAGGCGGCGCCGCCACCAGGTCGACGATAGGAAGCTCCTGGCGCACACGGCTCAGTGTGCGCGCCAGCTCGGTCGTCACGCGCCACGTCGGCGACACGTTCCAGCGCGCACCGAGGGCGCCCTGGCTGCCCAGCGAGTAATCGTGCGGCGCCTGGGTCGAGCCGAGCGCGAACGGATTGCTGTTGGTCGATGTCACCGTCTGCACCTGCTTGGTGCCGGGAATCAGGGTGAAGGCGGAATGCTTGTTCAGGCCAAGCGCGCCGACATAGAACTGGCGTTCGGCATCGTGATGGATGTCGGTCGAGATGCCTTCGGCAAAGAATTCGAGGGCCGCGCTCGGACGCCACTGCAGCGCGACATTGCCGGCCACGCGCTTGCGCTGGCCCTGGTACAGCACATGGCCCAGCTCGTCCGGCGCGGAAATGCCGGCGCCGATGTCGGCCGCGCGGTCCTTCGGCGGCGAATTCCAGGTGATTTCGTCGTGGTAATTGCCATCCTGGTAGGACAGGCCGGCCAGCGCGCCGATCTCGCCGTAGCCGGTTTTCCAGCGGTTCGAGATCATGCCCGACAGGTTGGGATCGTTGGTTTTCGACTTGTCGCGGTTTTCCACGCGCGCGGTGAGGCTCGACGCGAAGCCCTTGGCGTCGAACGGACGCGCGGTACGCACATCGATCACGCCGGCGGTGCCGCCCTCGACCATCTCGGCGCCCTGGGTCTTGTACACGTCCACCCGTTGCAGCATGGCGGCCGGAATGTCGGCCAGGTACAGGCTGCGGCCCTCTTTGCCGGCGGTGAACATTTCGCGGCCGTTGAGCAGGGTCACGAGGCCCGGCAAGCCGCGGATGACGACCTCGCGCGCCTCGCCGTTTTCGCGGCGGATCTGCACCCCGGTGATGCGGCCGAGCATTTCGGCGACATTCTTGTCCGGGAACTTGCCGGCTTCCTCGGCCACGATGGAATCGATCACTTCGTCCGAATTGCGCTTGATCGCCTGGGCGCTCTGGGCTGCCTTGCGCACGCCGGAGACGGTGACCACGCTGGGGACATCAAGCGCAATGGCATCCTGCGCCCATACCGAGGCGCCGCTCAGCGTGCCGGCGCCGGCCAGGGCCGCCACGATCAGCTTCAAGGTCAAGGGGGTGCGGGTCAACGGGGTGCGGATCAAGGGAGTGCGAAAGATGGCCGCGACGGGGCCTGGTGCGTGCGATGTCATACGTCTCCTTGGCGTTCTAGTTATATGATTCTTGGGTATTTTTAGCCCTTGAACCGGATAGTAAGGAAAGCCAAGGAATCAATCCAATCATATTTTTCCGGTTTTCGATACCGTTTTCGATATGGCATCGATCACCGCGTCCAGCCCTCCCCCGGCCGCCAGGCGCTCTTTGACTGCTGAGCAACCAAGATGGATCTCGGGCGATTGCAGCAGGCTGTGCAGGGCGTCGGCCAGCGTGCGCACGCTGACGCGGTTCGCTTTGAGCGTCAGGCCGGCGTGCATCGCCCTGACCCGCTCGCCGTTGTCGAACTGGTCGTAGGCCATCGGCACGACCAGCTGCGGGGTACCGGCGCGCAAGGCGACGGCCGTGGTGCCGATGCCGCCGTGATGCACCAGCGCCGCCGCGTCCGGCAGCAAGGCCGCCAGCGGGCAGTAATCCTGCCAGAACGCCGTTGGCGGCAAGTTGGCCGGCACATGCGCCCGGTGCGCCGTCAGGAACACGATGCGCCGGCCGAGCCGCTGCGCCGCCGCCAGTGCGCTGGCAAAGAACGCGGCCGCATGCATGTTGGCGGTACCGTGGGTGACGATGATCGGGGCGCTGCCGGCGCGCATGAATTGCACGAGGCCCGGCGCAATCGAGGCATCCGGGTGCGGATCGTACAGCGGAAAATCGCCGCACAGCAGCGGCGACGGCCAGTCCGGCTGGCGCGCGCCGAACCATTCCGGAAACAGGGTCAGCGACAGGTCGGGCACACTGTACATCTCGTCCATGTAGCTGGACATGGGCGCGCGACCCTGCGCGCGCCGTATCGCGTTCAGTTCGGGCACGACGACCGGGTTGATGGCCGTGGCCTCGACCATGTTCCACAGCCAGCCCCGCAGCATCAAAGGCAGCCAGCCCGGTATCGGAAACGGTCCCAGCACCGGCAAGTCATGCACCGTGCGCAGGTTCGATGGCGCCAGGTAGGCGGCCACGATGCGGATATCGGGCCGTTCCGCGCGCCGCAGGTCGGCATGCGCCACGGCCAGCGGATGGACCAGCAAGGTACACGGCTGGTCCGGCGGCAGGGCCGCGACAAATGCGCGCATCGCTTCCATGCCGTCCCGGATAGCGCGCCATACCACGCCGAAACCGCGCCGCGGATGCCACAGGTCGGGATCGTCCAGGACCGCCGGATCGGCCGGCAGCCGATGGCATTCCAGGCCGGCGTGACGCACCAGCGGCGCGTGCATCTGGGGCGCCAGGACCGTGACCTTGTGGCCGCGCTCGCGCAGCCCGATCCCGAGCCGCAGGAATGGAAACAGATCGCCGGCCGAGCCGGTGGTGACGACGACAATATGCGGCAAAACGGTCGAATAATCGGACATGGCGTTTCCATAGAGGGGATGAGCGGCGCACAGCGCCGCCTATCATACAGCCTCGCGCAGCTGCCCAGCCGCGGCTATTTGCGCTATCCTGCCCGGATTCTCTTCACTCAATGTACAAGGAATCGTCATGCGTTTCAGCCTCTCCCGCCCGCTGCTCGGCACCACGGCATTGCTGGCCGTATTAACCCTGCCGGTGGCCGGCGCCAGCGCCGCGCCGGCCGCCAGCGCCGCCGCAGCGACCCGGCTTCACAAACTGGCCGACGCCTTCTATGAGGCGCGCGCGCATGTCGATCCGCTGCTGATCACCGCCAATGGCGACAGCCGCTATAACAGCGAACTGGGAATGAGCATTTCGCCGCAAAGCCGCGCGCGCCAGTTTGCCCTGTACCGGCGCATGCAGGCGCAATTGAAAGCCATTGCGCGCGCGCGCCTGAGCGCAGCGGACCAGCTCAATGACGACTTGCTGGCCTTCGAACTCGATAGCGGCCTGAGCCTGGAAAAATTCCCCGAGCACCTGCTCCCGCTGAACCACTTCGATAACGTGCCCGGCACCCTGGCCAATTACGCCAGCGGCACCGGCTCGCAGCCTTTGAATACGGTGGCCCAATACCAGGATTACCTGAGCCGCCTGAACCAGCTGCCGGCCTGGATCGACCAGGCGATAGCCAACATGCGCGAAGGCGTCAAGCGCGGCATCGTGCAACCGAAAGCGATCACGCTGGCGATGCTGCCCCAGTTCCAGCAACTGCGCAGCGCCACGCCGGAAGCGAACATCTTTTACACGCCGATCAAGAACCTGCCGGCGGCGTTTTCGCAGGCCGATAAAGACCGGCTCAGCGCCGCTTATCGCAAGACAGTCGCCACCGGCCTGTGCCCTGCCCTCGAGCGACTGGCGCTGTACCTGGAAAAGGAATACCTGCCCGCCAGCCGCGCCAGCGACGGCTGGAGCGCGCTGCCGAACGGCGCCGCGTGGTACCAGGCGCAGATCAAGGACCGCACCACGGTGTCGATGAATCCCGAACAGATTCACCAATTGGGATTGAAGGAAGTGGCGCGCATCGAACAGCAATGGGCGCTGCTCGGTCCCAAGCTCGGTTACAGCGGCGCGCCGGCGGGGCTGCCGCAATGGGTGGAAGCGCAGGACAAATTCAAGCCCTTCAAGACCGAGGCCGAGGTGCTCGACGCCTATCGCCAGATCGACAGCACGATCAAGACCAAGCTGCCGGCGCTGTTTTCGCTGTTGCCGAAAGCCCCGCTTCAATTGCAGCTGGAACCCGAATTGACGCGCGCCACGGCGTCCGACCATTACACGCCGGCGGCGGCCGACGGCTCGCATCCGGGCGTGTTCTGGGCGGTCGTGAACGATCCCAAAGACTACAGCCGCACCGGCATGGTCACCCTGTACCTGCACGAAGGCCAGCCCGGCCACCATTTTCACGCGGGACTGCTGAAGGAACTCGACGTACCGGATTTCCGCAAATTCAACACCGAAAATCCGAATATCGGGGCGTTTACCGAAGGCTGGGCGCTGTATGCGGAAACCCTGGGGCACGAATTCGGTCTGTATGACGACCCGGAAGCGTATTTCGGGCACCTGAACGATGAATTGCTGCGCGCCGTCAGGCTGGTGGTCGATACCGGCATGCACGCCAAAGGCTGGACCCGGGAGCAGGCCATTGCATACGCCAGCAAGACGCTCGGCTACAGCGAAGCGCGCGCAAAGAACCAGATCGAGCGTTACATGGTGTGGCCGGCGCAGGCATTGAGCTACAAGATCGGCGCGCTGAAGATCCTGGAATTGCGCGAGCGGGCGCGCACGGCGATGGGCGACAAATTCAGCCTGCCCAAATTCCACGAAGTGGTCATTGGCGACGGCACCTTGCCGCTGCCGCTGCTGGAAGCCCGGGTGGATCGCTGGATTGCGTCGGCAAAGTAGAGAAAGCGCATGAGGGGAACGGCTGTGAAAGAGGCGTTTTCCGGCCGGCTCCGGCGATGGCGTTATAGTAGCGTTTTGTCTACTTAAGGAAACGCAACTGAATGCAAGCATCCCCTTACCTCGTCATCGACTTTGAAGCCACCTGCTGCGACAAGGCGACGGTGCCACGCGACCATATGGAAATCATCGAAATCGGCGCCGTCATGGTCGACGGCGCCAGCCTGGCCGTGGTCGATGAATTCCAGACCTTCATTCGCCCGGTGCGCCATGCGCAACTGACACCCTTCTGCACCACCCTCACCTCGATCGAGCAGAAAGACGTCGACAGCGCCCCGCTGTTTGAGGAAGCAATCGGCCACTTCAAGACCTGGCTGTTTCAGTACAGCGACTTCGTGTTCTGCTCCTGGGGCGACTACGACCTGAAACAGCTGCACCAGGACTGCGCCTTCCACAAGGTGCCCTATCCGATCAGCGCCTCGCACGCGAACGTCAAGCGACCGGAGCGTGTCAAACTATTTGAGACAGTATTTACAGATTGTTTAGGGAGCATTCTTCGGTCTGCTCGTTGGTGCCAATGTCCATTTTGGGCATGTTGATTCCGGCTTCGGTTGGCAGAGCCGGCGG
>NZ_WHJF01000073.1:0-34198 GCF_011682185.1 Massilia genomosp. 1 | reverse complement strand
CGCGACTGTGGAAACAGCATTGCGCCGACAATCCGCTACGCTCGGACCTGCACAGATTTAACGGCTGATCTACAACGCCGCTCAGCTACCGCTTACTGCAATGTCATCATCACGGGACTCTCTCAGAACAGGAAATAGCGCTGCGCCATCGGCAGCACGACTGCGGCTTCGCAGACCAGCAACTGGCCGTCGGCGCGCACTTCGTAGGTTTCGGGATCGACTTCCATGCGGGGCGTGGCGCCGTTGTGGATCATGTCGCGCTTGCGCAGGTGACGCATGCCGTGTACGGCAATGACTGTCTTGTTCAAGCCCAGTTGCCGGCCGATGCCGGCGTCGCAGGCCGCTTGCGAGACGAACGTGAACGACTTTTTCAGGCCGCCGCCAAAGGCGCCGAACATCATGCGGTAGTGGACCGGCTGCGGCGTCGGGATCGACGCGTTCGGGTCGCCCATCTGCGCCGCCGCGATCATGCCGCCCTTGAGAATGATCGACGGCTTCACGCCGAAAAACGCCGGCTTCCACAGCACGATATCGGCGATCTTGCCCACTTCCAGCGAGCCGACCGCGTGCGAGACGCCGTGCGTGATGGCCGGGTTGATGGTGTATTTGGCGATGTAGCGCTTGACGCGAAAGTTGTCGTTGCGCGCCGTGTCGGGGGCGAGCGGGCCGCGCTGCTGCTTCATCTTGTGGGCGCTCTGCCAGGTGCGCATGATCACTTCGCCCACCCGGCCCATCGCTTGCGAGTCGGACGACATCATCGAGATTGCGCCCAGGTCGTGCAAGATATCCTCGGCGGCGATGGTCTCGCGCCGGATGCGCGACTCGGCGAAGGCCACGTCTTCGGCAATGGCGGGGTCGAGGTGATGGCACACCATCAGCATGTCGAGATGCTCGTCGAGCGTGTTGACGGTAAAGGGCCGGGTCGGATTGGTCGACGAGGGCAGCACGTTGTCCTGGCCGACGGCGGCGATGATGTCGGGCGCATGGCCGCCACCCGCCCCTTCGGTATGGAAGGTGTGGATGGTGCGGTCCTTGAAGGCGGCCAGCGTGGTTTCCAAAAAGCCGCCTTCGTTGAGGGTATCGGAATGCAGCGCCACCTGCACGTCCATGCGCTCGGCCACCGCCAGGCAGTTGTCGATGGCGGCCGGGGTGCTGCCCCAGTCTTCGTGCAGTTTGAGGCCGATCGCGCCGGCCAGCACCTGTTCCTCCAGAGGCCCCGGCAGGCTGACGTTGCCCTTGCCCATGAAGCCCAGGTTCATCGGAAAGGCGTCCGCCGCCCCCAGCATCGCATGCAGGTGCCACGGTCCCGGCGTGCAGGTGGTGGCCGCGGTGCCGGTCGCGGGACCGGTTCCGCCGCCGATCATGGTGGTGATGCCGCTCATGAGCGCTTCTTCGATCTGCTGCGGGCAGATGAAATGGATGTGGGTATCGACCCCGCCGGCGGTGACGATCATGCCTTCGCCGGCGATGATTTCGGTGGCGCCGCCGATGGCGATCGTCACGCCTGGCTGCACGTCCGGGTTGCCGGCCTTGCCGATGGCGGCGATCAGGCCGTTCTTGAGGCCGATATCGGCCTTGACGATGCCCCAGTGGTCGACGATGACGGCGTTGGTGATGACGGTATCCATCACGTCGGCATGCAGCCGCTGCGACTGGCCCATGCCGTCGCGGATGGTTTTACCGCCGCCGAACTTGACTTCCTCGCCATGGATGGCGAAGTCGCGTTCGATCTCGATGAACAGGTCGGTATCGGCAAGGCGGATGCGGTCGCCCGTGGTGGGGCCGAACATGTCGGCGTAGGCGCGGCGGCTGATCGAGGGCATCTCAATGGCCTCCGTGCGGTGGCAGTTCGCCCATCACCAGGCCGTTAAAGCCGAACACCATCCGGTCGCCGCCGAGCGCGACCAGTTCCACGGTGCGCCGCTGGCCCGGCTCGAAGCGCACCGCAGTGCCGGAAGCGATATTGAGCCGCATGCCGATTGCCGCGCTGCGCGCGAAGCGCAACGCGCTATTGACCTCGAAAAAGTGGAAATGCGAGCCGACCTGGATCGGCCGGTCGCCGCTGTTGGCCACCACCACAGTACGGGTGGCGCGGCCGGCGTTCAGTTCAATGTCGCCATCGGCAAGCAGGTATTGGCCGGGTATCATGCTCATCTCGCTCTCAGGGAATGGGGTTGTGGACGGTCACGAGCTTGCTGCCGTCCGGGAAAGTCGCCTCGACCTGGATATCGGGGATCATCTCGGCGATGCCGTCCATGACGTCGGCGCGCGTCAATATCGCGGCGCCTTCGGACATCAGCTGCGCCACCGTCTTGCCATCGCGCGCGCCCTCCATGATGGCCGCGCTGATCAAGGCCGCCGCTTCCGGGTAATTGAGTTTGAGGCCGCGCGCCATGCGCCGTTCGGCCAGCAAGGCGGCGGTGAAGATCAGCAGTTTGTCTTTTTCGCGCGGGGTCAGGTCCATGGCTTGTCGTCTCTCTTTTCAGGTGTTCCAGATGCGCGGCAGCGGCGCGGCGCACCCGAGCAGGTGCGGGCGCAGCATCTGCCACACCCCGAACATGGCGCGGCGCGCGCTTTCGCTGTCCTCGCCCAGGTAGCGTGCGACAAACACCGATTTGACCTGGGTCACGCCAAGCGACGGATCGAGCGCGCGCATGGCGTCGATCAGCGCGGCGCCGGCCGGCCGGCCCACGCCGACCAGGGTGGCGCACACGCTCGCGCCGTTCAGTCCCAGAGGGCTGTGCATGGCCGCGCCGCCGCCGCGCAGCGCGCCCTGCTCCCACCACAGCAGCTTGCCGCCACGGCGGATCTGCGTGTGCTGGGTGATGACGCCGCTATCGAAGGTCTCGCCCGAGGCGCGCCGGCCCAGGCACAGGATGTCGCAGCCGATGTAGCTGGCATCGAGCGCCAACTCGACCCGTTGTTCGAGCGCCACATGGGCGCCATTGAAGAAAATGGCTTCCTGCGGCATCCATTCGACGGCCGCGCCGGCGCCGGCGTCGATCGTCACATCCTGGCGCGAGACCTTGCCGTTGGCCCGGTACCACTTGGCGGCGCCGGGCGAGGTCAGGAACGCGTGCGTGGACGCGCCGGCGGACACGCTCACCGACAGCCGGTCGCCGCCCACCACGCCACCGGGCGGATGGACGATGATCGCGTGGCAGATGCGCGCGCCTTCCGGATACAGCGGCTTTTGCACCCGCAGCGGCCCGCTGTGGACGCGCTCCATCAGCCGCGTGGTGCCGCCATCGTCGGCGAAGCGCAGCCGCAGGCTCGCTTGCCATGCAGTGTGGGTCGGTTCGGTCGGCTGGCAATCTCGCATATCTTTGCAGGAGCAGGATGCGTGCCAGCGCACGCGGCACGTTCATGGTGCGGCGCGCCCACAACGGGTGATCAGGCGCACCGCCACGGCGCGCACGCACCACGTTGGTGCGTGCGCGCTTACTTAAAACTTGACACCCATCGACAGCGCCAGCACGTCGCGGTCCACCTGCGTGTTGTAGACGCCGCCCCACACCGGCGCATAGGCCACTTCGGCGACATAACGCTTCAGGTATTCCATGCGCACCCCCATGTTCACGGTGCGCCGGCCTTCGTTGAGAATGAAATCGTGCGACCATCCCTTCACGTCATGCTGCAATTGCGCCCATGCGTGCAGGTTCAGTCCCGGCCTTGCGTGGGCCAAGCGCGCGTCCACGCGTATGCGGTACGCATACGCGCTTGGCGTGACATACCCATCGCTGCTGCACTGGCGGGCGGCGTCGATGGACGTGACGACGCACGTCCCGTTGACCGGGCCATTGCCGTACTGGTCGACCCGTCCGTAGCGCCGCACGGACGGATCGGGCAGCGCGGCGACATGCTTGAGCACGACTTCGCCAAGGGTGCTCAGAGCGACGCCGCCGACGCGCGGCCAGTCCCGCTGCGCGCCCGCCTGAAGCTGGACAGTGCGGTAGCGGTCATAGGTGTGATACAGCGCGCCAGGCGCCAGCGCATCGACCTCCTTGCGCAGGAGCGATGGAAAAGCGGGATTGAGCAGTGCCGGCAAAATATCGCCTGGCGGCAGCTGCATGGGCTGGTTGGCGCGCCATGCCAACTCCCCGAACACGCCGCCGTGCGCGCGCCGGTGCATCACCGTCAGCGCCATCATGGCAATGTCGCCCGCGTATTCGGTGAAGTAGCGCATGTTCTTGCCATCCGGATCTCCTGCGATCATGCCCAAACCGGGCCGCTGCGCCTTGCGCACGCCAGGCAAGGGGGTGCTGCCGGTGTAGCGCGCGTAATACAAGCCCACGTCCATCGCCAGCGGCAGCGACTTCCACGTCAGCGCCGCTCCGTACTGTCCGCCGTCGACCGATGCCGGATTGTCCATGCGTTCGACATAGGCGCGCGCCGCCAGGCGCGTCCGGTCGCTGGCCGTCATCGGCCCTGCGAAAGCCAGGTTGCAGCCTTGCGCCATGTAGTCGGTACCGGACCAGAAAGTGCCGCACAGGTCCGGCGCCGATGGCCGAAAGCTGAGCTGGTAGAAGCCTTCGACGCCGAAACCGCTGCCACCCTCCAGCCGCGCGAACAACATGGGGGCCGGCACCAGGGTTTCCTGCGGCACGGCGTCGGCACGCCGGCGCGCCGGGAAGTCGACCGCGTTGAGCGCAGCCAGCCCGCCCGCAAAGCCGCTACGCTCACCCCATGCCAGCGACTGCTGCCCGAGGCGGGTCAGGAGCCGCGCGTCGCCGATGCGCGCGCTGTGCTGGACAACGGCGTCGCCCAGCGCCACCCCCGAAAAACGCGACAGCCGCGCGCCGCCGGCGTCGCCCAGCGGCTGGCCGGCCGCGTAGCCGTTGATGCTGTTGCCCCACGCACGCGCATGGTCGTTCAGGGCGAAGTCGTGCCACGCCTTGACGCGCACCAGCGCGCTGAAGTCGCCGTCAAAAGCGGCCAGCTCCACATAGCCCTTGAGCGCGCGCGTGACGGCGTCGCCGCGCCGGAAATTCAGGTTGGCGTCATCGCTGTTCTGGCCCGCGCTGGCAAGGCCGGACAGTCCGACCGCTTGCGCATTGTATGCAACGAGCATATGCGGGGCCGGTTCCTCGGTACGGAAGCTGGCGCCGAAACTGAGCCGCCCGCTCACTTGGGTCTCCAGCGCGCATGCCGGCGCCGCGCTCGCCAAAGCGGCGACCGTGAAAGCGACGTACACGTGCCGGCGCCCGGTGCAATGCATGTTTGGCCTGTGATAAGTTACGGTAAGCCGTCAGTGGCCGGCTTTTACTTTTGGTTACAACCCAAATTTACCACGCGCTACGAGCGCTTGTCACGCGTACTTACACACCCCACACGTCACGCTCGGCAAAGCCCAGTTCCGCGAAATCGTGCGCCCGGTCTTCGGCCTCGCCACGGCTGTAGAATTCATCGAGCTGCGGCGCTTCGACGGCGGTCCCGGCGAGCATCGCGTGGACCTGGCCACGGTGGTGGACCTGGTGCTGGAACAGGTGCGCCAGCAGGCGAGCGGGCGTGTCGAGCATGAGCCCGTGGTCGCGCAGGATGCCGACGTCGCGCACCAGCGTAGCCTCGTCGAGCTGGCGGCAGTAGGCGATCAGGCGCTGGTCGCTCGACTTTTGTGCGGCCCACAAACCGGCGCAGGTGGCGAACGGTTCTTCCGGCTCGAAGAAGGCGGCGCAATAGTCGGGATGCGGCTCGTCGCCGCGCGCCGCCCGCTCCATGGCGTCGATGTAGAACCAGTCGACTGTCAGCTTGTGATTCAGGGTCGCTTTGATCGACGGGAAAAAACTGGTGCGCGTGGCGAGTTCGAATTCTTCCTGCGACAACCGGGAGCATGCGCGCAACAGGCGGTGATTGGCCCAGGCGTTGTTGTAGGCCTGGGCGGTCAGGTAGCGAAGAAATTGGTTCATGGTGTCAGTCGGTGAAAGTGGAAGCCGCTCAGGCGGGTGGGCCATACAACGCCTCGGCGCGCTGGAACAGGATCCACGACGTGGCGATGTATTTGTCGCCGCTGCGCGCCACATGGCCTTTGTGCGAATGGGTGAAGCCGGCCGGCGCGATGATCAAGCGGCCCTGGCGCGCCGCGATTTTGCGCCGCTGGTAGTAGAACTCCGTCTCGCCGCCGTCGTCCACGTCGTTCAGGTAGAACTGGAACAGCAGCGCGCGGTGCAGGCTCTCGCAGCTGGCGTTCTGCGGATAGATTTCGGAATGCCAGTGATGATAGCCGCCGCTGGCCTGCAGGTACTTTTGCACGTTGATCTGGCCGGCGCGGTACATCATGCGCATCAGCTCATCGATGTGGGCGGTGCCGCACTCGTCGAAATTTTCCGGCGACAGCACCACCGGCTCGCCGCTAACTGGGTGAATCACCTGCGGCGACAATGCGCCGATGAGCATCATGCGGTATTTGTCCAGGTAGGCGCACAGGTGCTTGCGCACCGCTTGCATCATGATGGCCGCCACGTCCTGCCATTCCTCATGGGCCGAGATGGTCAGGTCGTAGCTGTCTTTCTTGCTGGTGTCGACGCCGTTGCCGGTCTTGCCGCGCACGACCTTGTCGCTGGCGTCGAAGCGCGCCATGACGGCGGCGCACTGCTCGCCGGTCAGCGCATTGTCGTAAATCTCGATGAAGTCGTCCATCGTCGGTCCCCGGATCTGGTTTTTATAATACCGGCATAGTACACAAGGCGCGCTGCGGGGTCACTAGCCGGCTTACAGCGCGACGTTCCATGCAAGCCCGTGCGCAAGAACGCGCGGTCCGAACACAAAGTGCAGCACGCGGCGCCGGCCTTGCCCGAGCGCCTTGGACGACGCATGCAGCAGCAGCGGGCGCATCACCAGCGCGCCGCCGATGCCGGCAAGGCACGCCACCGGCGGCGTGGCGGCGCGCGCAGCGGCGGCATCAGGCGGCGCAAGCACGCCGGCGCGGTGCGATCCCGGCACCACCAGCAGCGGCCCGTCGTCAAGGCCGCAAGGGTCGAGGTGCATGCGCACCGCCAGCAACGTTGCGAGCAGCGCCGGCGGCGCCTGCACGAACAGCGTGCCTTCCTTGACCGACCAGCCGCGCAACGCAGGCGCATCGACGCGCGCCGCCACCGGAATGCTCAGGTCCTGGTGCAACGGCACCAGCCAGTTGCGGTCCGCCGATTTCTCAAAGTAGGTACACTGCACCGCGACCGCGTCCGGATCAAGCAAGGATGCCAGCGCGGGATGGGCGCGCAGGCGCCGGGCCAGGTCGGCGCACCACGGCTGCGCCAGCAGGCAGCGCGTGCCGCCCGATGCCGCCACGGCCGGCCGCACCTGCCCCGCAAGGCGCGCGCAGTCGGCTGCCGGCAGCACCTCGGGCACGAGCGCGTAGCCCAGTTGACCGAAGCGCGCCTTCATTTGACGGCCAGCGCGTCCGACGCCATCGCCGCGCTCAAAAAAATCCGCCCATTGAGGACGCCCGGCAGCTCGCTCGCTTTCAGCCGGTCCATCACCGGCCCCTTGACCTCGGCCAGGTGCAGGCCGATGCCGCGCTGGCGCAGCGCCAGATTGAGTTCGCCCAGCCCGAACAGGGCCGACGTATCGATCGAGCTGACCGCCGTCATGACCAATACCAGGTGGCGGGCGGCCGGATGCAGCCGCAGTTCATCTTCGATGCGCGCGTTGACCGCTTCCACATTGCCGAAAAAGAGATTGGCGTCGATGCGCAGCATCAGCACATCGGGCACGGTGCCTGCGGGATAGCGTTCGATATTCCTGAAATGCTCGGTGCCGGCGATCCGCCCCAGCACCGCGATATGCGGACGGCTGGCGCGCAGGATCAGGGTGCCGAGCGAGAGCAGCACGCCGAGAATGACGCCGTAGTCGATGCCCAGCGCAATCACGCCGCCGGCGGTCGCCAGCAGGGCCAGCGCGTCGCTGCGGTCGTAGCGCCAGGCGGTGCGCAGGGTGTCAAGTTCCAGCATGCCCAGCACCGCCACGATGATGGTGGCCGCCAGCGCGGGCAGCGGCAGCAGCGCCAGCCAACCGGTCGGCGCGACCAGCGCCAGTGCCAGCAGCACGCCGGTGATGATGCTCGCCAGCGGCGTGTTGGCGCCGGCCGCGAAGTTCACGCCCGAGCGCGACAGGCTGCCGGTGACCGGCAAGCCGCCCGTGAGCGCGCTGCCGATATTGGCCACGCCCAGGCCGACCAGCTCCATATTGCTTTGCAGTTTTTCCTGGCGCTTGAGCGCGAGCGTTTGCGCGGCCGACATCCCCAGCAAGAAAATCATGAAGCCGATCAGCAGCGCCGGCTGCGCCAGCGCGCGCCAGTGGGCGCCGGAGGTGGCCAGGTTCAGGCCGGGCAAGCCGGAAGGGACCTCGCCGGTGCTCTGCACGCCCAGCGCCGGCAAGTCGATCAGGCTCGATAGCAGCATGGCGCCCAGCACCACCAGCATGGGCGCGAGGCGTGCGCCGATGTCGGCCACGTTGGCAGCCAGGCCGGCGCGGCACAGCAGCGGCGCCAGGTAGCGTTTGGCCAGCAGCAGCACGACGATGGCACCGCCGCCAAGCAGTGCGCTGGGCATATGCACCTGCGGCAGCGCGCCCCCGGCCAGCACCTTCACCTGGCCGATGGCGATGACGATTGCCGCGCCGATGGTGAAGCCGCTCATCACGGGACGCGAAAAGAAATTGGCCACATAGCCGAGCCGCAGCAGGCCGCACAGCAGCAGCACGGCGCCGGAAGCGAGGGCCAGTTGGGCGGCCAGCACGATGTACAGGCCGGAACCGGGAGCGGCCAGCGGCGCCAGGGCGGCGGCCGTCATGAGCGAGATGATCGCCATCGGCCCGACCGACTGGGTCATGCTCGATCCGAAGATCGCGTACAGAATGGGGGGAAGGATGCTGGCGTAGATGCCGGCCACCGGCGGCAAGCCGGCCACCAGGGCGTAGGCCATCCCCTGGGGGATCATCATGAGGGCGACGACGACGCCGGCGCTGATATCACCGGGCAGCGACGCGCGCCGGTAGTTTCTTGCCCACTGCAGCATGCCCACTTGATCTGTTTATCCTTTTGCCGGTGATGGCGGATTATACAGTAGCCGCCCGCCGGCGCTGCGGCGCCTACGACATCGCCAGCTCCACGCAATTGCGCCCCGCGCGCTTGGCCCGGCTCAGGGCCGCATCGACCCGCAGCATCAGCGAGTCGGCGCTTTCCTGGTCGGCCAGCTGCGCCACGCCCAGCGAAATGGTGAGCCTGTCGCAGCCGGCGATATCGGTCTGCGCCACCGCCACCCGGATTTTCTCGGCGATTTTCAGCGCGTCGATGGCGCTGGTATGCGGCACGATAATCAGGAACTCCTCGCCGCCCGAGCGGATCAGCACATCGCTGGTGCGCAGCACGGCCTGGGTTACCGCGGCCACCGTGCGCAGCGCCGCGTCGCCCACCGGATGGCCGAACTGGTCGTTGATGGCCTTGAAACGGTCGATGTCGAACCCGATCAGCGCCGCCGGCACCTTGTACCTGCGGGCGCGCTTGATTTCCAGTTCGAGCAGGTGCTCGCCGTGGCGCCGGTTGGCCACGCCCGTGAGCGCGTCGACCGTGGCCATGTGCGTCACCCGCCCCAGCAGGGCTTCGTTCTCGCGGCTGACCGCCGCCATGCGCAAGCCAAAACCGGCCAGCTGCGCCAGCGCCACGAAGGAATCGAGTTCCTCGGCACTGAACTGGCGCGCGCGGCCGAACATCAGGCACAGCGAGCCGGCCAGCGCACTGCCCGGCGCGGAACCGAGCGGCAGCCCCACCACCATGTCGACGCCCTTGTCGACCAGCGACAGCGCCAGTTCCGGCTCGCCCGCCTTGGCCGGCGCGTCGAGCAGGCACACTTCGTTGCTGCAGGCGGCCACCAGGCCCGGGAAAGCGTGCCGCAGCGGCGACTGCAACAGCCTGTCGCTTCGGTGAAGCACGCGCGCCAGGTTCAGGCCCGTGGGCGAATACTGCGCTTCGAGCTGCAGGTCGCCCGGCACGTCCATGCGAAACAGCGACGCGTGTACCGCGCCGGAAGCGTCGCACAGGGCCACGCAAATCTGTTCGGCCACGGTGGCCAGGTCATCGACATCGACCAGCGCCTGCTGCAAGCGCGTGCGCAAGGCGAGCAGCGCGCGCAGGTCGTCCGCATGCGTGACGCTCGCCTCGGGCGCCTGCAACTGGGCGCCGATGGCGGCGCGCAGCTCGCCCTCGTCGAGCGGCGTGATGGCGTAAGCGAGCGGGCCAAACTTCATCAGCGCGGGCAGCCAGCCGGCGCTGATGAACGGGCACAGGACCAGCACCGGCGCACCGGCGCGGCGCGCGATCAGTGTACCGAGGGCGTCGAGATCGAAGCTGCGATCGAACCGCTCGAGATCGATAATCAACAGGTCGACCCGCTCCTGGCCCAGCAGCACGGTGGCCTGCTCGCTGCCGTCGGCGATGAACAGGCGCGCGAACATGTCGGCATACATGCCCTGAAAATCGACCCGACGCTGTCCTACCGGATTCAGAAAAAGTCCAATCTGCTGCGTCATCGAATCTCCTTGAGCACGAAAGTATGCGGCATAAATACGCAGCGGCAACACAGCTTGCGTCCATCCGTTTCACAGTTTGCCATAAAGCACCAACTCAGCAAACACCAACATGTGCGCAGTGTGCGCGGGCGCACCGTCATCATGCCAGCACGGTCCGATACTGCCCGTTCTAACGGAGGAAGCACCATGCCAAATACTGATGAGAACGCAATGAGTTCGCAGGTCGAAGCGGTCGCCGACAAGCAGCGCGCGATCCAGAGCAGGCAGGATGAGAAAGACGCCTCGGGCGGCAAGGAAGAAAGCGAGCAAGCGGTGCAAACGGGCGGCGCGGCGCAGCCGGCGCCGCCGCTGCCCTCGCAGCACCTGGTCAAACCGGGAATCGAAGCGTCGATGGAGCTCAAACCGCGCTTCATGGCCGACGGCTACAGGGCTAGCGGCAAGCTGCAGGGGCAAACCGCGATCATCACCGGCGGCGACTCCGGCATCGGGCGCGCGGTGGCCGTGCTGTTCGCGCGCGAAGGCGCCGACGTGGCCATCTTTTACCTGAACGAACATGAAGACGCCGACGAAACGAAGCGCTGCATCGAAGCCGAAGGCCAGCGCTGCATCACGGTGGCGGGCGACGTCAAGGACATGGCGTTCTGCCAGGAGGCGGTGGACAAGGTGGTGGCCGAATTCGGGCGCCTCGATGTGCTGGTCAATAACGCCGCCTTCCAGGAGCACGCCGAATCGCTGCTGGACCTGACCGAAGAGCGCTTCGACGAAACCATGCGCACAAATATATACGGCTACTTCCACATGGCCAAAGCCGCCCTGCCCTACCTCAAGCGCGGCGCGGCGATCATCAATACCGGCTCGGTGACCGGGCTGCAGGGCTCGGGCAAGCTGCTCGATTACTCGGCCACCAAGGGCGCGATCCACGCGTTCACGATGTCGCTGGCTTCGAACCTGCTCGATCAGGGCATCCGCGTGAATGCGATTGCGCCAGGCCCGGTCTGGACGCCGCTCAACCCGGCCGACCAGTCTCCCGAGAAGATCGCCACATTCGGGCAGGACACCGACATGCGCCGTCCTGCCCAACCGGAAGATCTCTCGCCGGCGTACGTGTTTTTGGCCTCGTCGGTATGTTCGGGCTACATCACAGGCATCGTGTTGCCGGTCACCGGCAGCGTGGGCGGATAAGGAAAGGACCGGCATATGGGACGCAGTCTGTGGAAAGGCGCAATCAGCTTCGGGCTGGTGCATATTCCGGTCGAGATGCATCCGGCCGTGAGCGACAACGCGCTTGACTTGACCATGCTCGACCGGCGCGATTTCTCGCCGGTCGGCTTCAAGCGCTACAACAAGGGCAACAACAAGGAAGTTGTCTGGGACGACATCGTCAAGGGCTACGAGTACAGCGACGGCGAGTACGTGGTGTTGTCCGAGGAAGACCTGCGCCGCGCCAATCCCGAGGCCACCGGCACCATCGACATCCTCGCTTTCGTCGACGCCGGGACGGTGCCGCTGCTGTATTACGAGCAGCCCTACTACCTGGCGCCCGGCAAGGGCGGCGATAAAGTCTATGCGCTGCTGCGCGAGACCTTGAAAAAAGTCGGCAAGATCGGCATCGCCACGGTGGTCATCCGCGTCAAGCAGCACCTGGCGGCGCTGGTATGCGAAGGCGACACGATTGTGCTCAACACGCTGCGCTACAGCGACGAGATCCGTCCCACCGATGAACTCAAGATCCCGACCGCCAGGTCGAAAACCGCCGCCATCTCCGACAAGGAGCTGAAAATGGCGATGGCGCTGGTCGAGGGCATGAGCGAGGACTGGAAGCCGGAGCAGTACCACGACAGCTATCGCGAAGACATCCTCGCGCTGGTCGCGAAGAAGGTCAAGGCCAAACAGACCAAGAGCATCACCATGCCGGACAAGGAAAAGGCGCCGGCGGCCAAAAGTAACGTCATCGACCTGGTGGCGCTGCTCCAGCAAAGCCTGGGCAAGAAGCCCGGCAAGGCCAGTACACCCGTCGAAGAGAACGAGGACGAGGACGAGGAAGAAGCGCCGGCCGCCAAACCGCGCAAGGCTGCTTCAACAAGCCCGCGCCGCGCCAAGGCGCCGGCCAAGGCGCCGGCCAAGGCGCCGGCCAAGGCGCCGGCCAAGCCGGCGGCCAAAGCCAAGGCGCCGGCCCGGCGCAAGGCCGCGTGATCTGACAGGAGCCGCATGGACGCTATGTTTGCCTTACTCGAATGGCCGGCGATGGCGATCAGCCTGGCCGCCGCGTGGTGGATGGGTTCAACAAAGGCCGGCAAGCGCATCGTCGCCTTCTGCATGCTCATCGTCGGCAACCTGATGTGGATCGCGTGGGGCTGGGGCGAAGCCGCCTGGGCGCTCATTGCGCTCAACCTCGGCCTGCTGGCCCTGAACGTGCGCGCCATCCGCAAGAACGAGGATGGCTGACGAAGACCAACCGTCGCCGGACATGCAGTAATGGCAAGCATTTCGCAGCCAGGCTGCCCCTTTTTACCGAACCGTTGCAATGGCCTCGACAAACGATGGCGGTCTGTCAGGCAGCGTCGTCGCCACGGTATTGTTCCCGGTGGAGGGCATGCTTTTTCGCCTTGCCTATTCCCGGCGTCCAGGATGCCCGAAGTAACAGGCCAATCGGACGAATTGTAAAGCTGCGCAACCTGGCTGGATGAAAACACATTACTCATGTGATAATGCCAACATTCACTTGACAGGACATCAACATGAAATTCGCTTTCCTGGCAGCCGCCGCGCTGCTCGCATCGCCCTGCGGCCTGGCGCTCGCCGACGTCACCGAGCAAGACGCCATTCAAGCCCAGGTGGCCGGGGCCATGGCCTCGGGCGACTACGCCACCGCCAAGTGCCCCAATCTGACCGTCGACAAAGAGCGCCTGGCCGAACAGATCAAAAAGTCCGGCAAAACGGCGGAACAACTACGCGCGAGCGAAGAGTACGCCGAGCAGCGCGATGTCATCAAGACCATCGCCGCCACCGACAAAGCCCTCATGCTGTGCGTCTTGCTGCCACAGGCGCACGGCGGATACGGCCGCGCCATCGTCGTCGAAAAAGAATAGCCGTGAACGCATCGCGCTTCAGACAGCACGCGCCTGACAGGCCGGTAAATTCATGAATCGCCTGAAAGGCAGCCGTGGCCAAGCGTGATCTGACGCGTCATGCGGAAGGCGCCGCAGTCAGTGTGCTGTTCCTGTTGTCGCTGCTCTTCCTGGGCATGATCGTCGGCGAAGTTGCCCTGATCGCGCTCTATCTTTTATGGCCGATGGGCCTCATCGCCGCAGCGCTGGTCTGGTACCTGACCTTGTCCGACATGCCCTTGCCGAGCAAGGTCCTTCGTCTCGGCCTGTACCTGCTTTTCTGCGTCCTGACAGTGCTCACCATCTTGTTCACCCCCACCAACGAGGGGAACATCACTCTCAAGGCCGCCGCCTTCCCGGTCCTGGGCATGCTGATCTTCGCCGCGCGCTTCCCGGCCCCAAAGAAATGAATTGATAAAAACTATCGATTGGATATATTTAATTGACTTTGACTAACTGATGAGCTCAACTACACTTCTTGCATCGAATCACCACTGAGGAGTTGCAAGCATGAGCCAAGACCAACAGATCACCACCGCTTCCGGCATCCCGGTCGCCGACAACCAGAACGCCATCAGCGCGGGCCCGCGCGGCCCCTTGCTGCTGCAAGACTTTCACCTGATCGAAAAGCTCCAGCACTTCAACCGCGAGCGCATTCCCGAGCGCGTGGTACACGCCAAAGGCTCGGGCGCGTACGGCACCTTCACCGTCACGCACGACATCAGCCACTTGACCAAGGCCCGGCTGTTTGCCGCCATCGGCAAGAAGACCGACACCTTCGCCCGCTTTTCCACCGTGGGCGGTGAGCGCGGCAGCGCCGACACCGAACGCGATCCACGCGGTTTCGCCCTGCGCTTTTACACGGAAGAAGGCAACTGGGACCTGGTCGGCAACAACACGCCGATGTTCTTCATCAAGGACCCGATCAAGTTCCCCGACTTCATCCACACCCAAAAGCGCTGCCCGCGCAGCAATCTCAAGTCGCCCACCATGATGTTCGACTTCTGGAGCCGTGCGCCCGAAAGCCTGCACCAGGTGACGATGCTGTTCTCGGACCGGGGCACGCCCGACGGCTACCGCCACATGGACGGTTTCGGCAGCCATACCTATAGCCTGATCAACGCCGCCGGCGAACGCGTCTACGTCAAGTGGCACTTCAAGACGCGCCAGGGCATCAGGAACCTCAGTGCAGCCGACGCCGCGCGCATCGCCGGCGAAGACCCGGACTACGCCCAGCGCGACCTGTTCGGCGCCATCGAACGCGGCGACTTCCCGCAGTGGGAAGTGCGGCTCCAGGTGGCCAGCGAGCAGCAGCTGGACGACTGGGAAGCGCGCACCGGCTGGAATCCGTTCGACCTGACCAAAGTCTGGCCGCACCGCGACTTTCCGCTGCAACCGGTCGGCATCTTCGAGCTCAATCGCAATCCCGACAATTACCACGCCGAAGTCGAGCAGGTGGCGTTTTCGCCGGCGAACGCGGTGCCGGGCATGGGCTACTCGCCGGACAAGATGCTGCAAGGCCGCCTGTTCGCCTACCACGACGCCCAGCTGTACCGGGTCGGCACCAACCACCAGCACCTGCCGGTAAACGCGCCACGCTGCCCGATGCACAACCAGCAGCGCGATGGCGCGATGGCGGTCCATAACGGCGGTGCGGCGCAGAACTACGCCACCGTCAACGCCACCGGCAGCGCCCCGCGCGGCATGGGCCACGGCGAACCGGAACTGGCGCTGCGCGGCGGCGCCGGCCGCTTCGATGGACGCGGCATGGAAGACGACTATACCCAGGCCGGCAACCTGTTCCGCCTCCTGACGGCGCAAGAGAAGCTGAACCTGTGCGCCAACCTGGCCGGCCCCTTGAGCCAGGTCAGCGACGAGATCCTGCAGCGCCAGCTGGCCCACTTCGACAAGGCCGACAGCGCTTACGGCAACGGCGTGCGGGCCGCGCTGAACATGAAGTAAGGATCCGGTGCGCGCTCGGCGCCGGCCCGCGCATCACGGCTTCTTGAAGCCCAGCTTCTTCATGGCCGCCGTCAACGTTTTGGCGGCTTTTGCGTAGCCGTCCCACGGCGCGTTGCCGAGGTCGAGACGTGCATGCGCGTTATGCACCGTCCACTGGTCGCCGGACTTGAGCGCGGCCAGTTCATCCCACCCCACCGGCACCGAAATCCCCAGCCCCGGCCGCACCCGCGCCGACCAGGCGCAGGCGGTGGTGGCGCCACGCCCGTTGCGCAGGTAATCGATGAAGATCTTGCCGACCCGGTTTTTCGGGCCGCTCTTGAACGCAAAGCGCTCCGGCAGGGTGAGCGCCATATGCCGCACCACTTCCTGCGAAAAGTCCTTTACCGTGTCCCAATCGAGGCCGCCCTTGAGCGGCACCACCACATGCAAGCCCTTGCCGCCGCTGGTTTTCAGAAAAGACGGCAAGCCCAGTTCATCCAGGAATGCGTGCATCAGCTGCGCCGCCTCCTGGATCGCGGCCCAGTCGACGCCCTCGCCCGGGTCCAGGTCGAACACCATGCGGTTGGGCGCCTGGTAGCTCTTGCCGATGGCGTTCTGGGTATGAAACTCCACCACGTTCCACTGCGCCGCCGACAGAATGCCGCCCACGCTGCCCACTTCGAGCATCGGTGGATGCTCCGGGTCGAGCGCCGGGTCCATCTGCTTCACGCCGGGCAGCTTGTCCACGTCCGCATGCTTCTGGAAAAACAGCTCGCCCCCCACGCCGCCCGGGGCGCGCACCAGCGACACCGGCCGCCCTTTCAGGTGCTCCATCATCAGCGCGCCGACCAGCGCGTAATAGCGAATCAGCTCGATCTTGGTGGCGCCGCTTTGTTTGTCGATCACGCGCTCGCCGTGGGTCACCTTCAGGGTCGCGGGCAGCTTGCCTTGGGGCGCCACCGGCTCCGCCTTCGCCCTTGCGCTCCTTGCTTTGCTTGTGCTTTGCGTCTGCATCGACTCCTCCCTATGTGTGGCCACTTCACGCCCGATCGACGTGGCTGGCTTGTCGTTGCGCAGGCCCTGGAACACGGCATGGCGGATTGCCCCGGCGCTGGTCCACTCGGCAAAGCTGACCTCCGCCACCAGCGTGGGCTTGACCCAATGATGCTTGCGGCCCGCCACCGCCTTGGGCGGAAACGGGCTCGCGTCCGTATCGAGGGCGCTCAATTTGGCTTTCAGGTCGCGCAGCACGGCCTGGGTAAAGCCGCTGCCGACGTTACCGGCGTACTGCAGCACGCCGTCCTTGTCGTGGGTGCCGAGCAGCAGCGCGCCGATGCCGGCGCGCGCACCCTGCGGATCGGTGTAGCCGCCGATGACGAATTCCTGGCGCTGGCCGCATTTGAGCTTGATCCAGTCGGGCGAGCGGCGCGTGACGTACAGCGAGTCGCGCCGCTTGCCGATCACCCCTTCCAGTCCCAGCTTGCAGGCGGCAAGCACCAGTTCCTCCGGATCGGTCCCGAATTCGCCCGAAAAACGCACCGCGTCAGACGACGCCTTGCCGAGCGTCGCGCCAAGCAGCGCGCGCCGCGCTTCGAGCGGAACGTTGCGCAGGTCGTGGCCCTTGAAATACGGCGCGTCGAACAGGAAGTACACAATGTCGGCCGTGTTCGCGCCGTCGAAGGCCAGTTGCAGCAGCCCGAAGTCGGGCCGTCCATTGTCGTCATGGACCACGATTTCGCCGTCGTACCAGCCATCCGGCAGCTTGAGTTTGAGCAGTTCCTTGTACAGCGGTTCGAGCTTGCGGGTCCAGTCGTGGCCATTGCGGGTCATCAGGTGTACCTGTTTGCCCTCGATCCGCGCCAGCAGGCGGTAGCCGTCGAACTTGACCTCGAAGATCCATTCGGCCGGGTCGCCCGGGGGCTGGTCGACCAGGGTCGCCAGTTCGGGCGAGAGCGACGCCGGCAGGGCCGCCTTGAGCGCTTGCGCCGGCATGCCGCGGGTAGCGCTGGCCGCCGCCGCTGTTTTGGGCGTGGCCTTGACCGCTTTGGCGCCCGGCATGGGCAGTTTGCTGACGCTGTCCGGCATCTCGTCGACCACCGAAAACTCGGCGGCCGGCTTCGCGTAATCGTCCTTTTCCTTGATCAGCAGCCAGGGCTCCTGCTTTTCGCCCTTGCCCTTCATCCGCACCAGCACCCATTTGCCGCGCATCTTATGGCCGTCAATCTCGAACTTGAGGTTTCCGTCCTGGTAGCCCTTGTGCGGATCGCCCTGCGGCTGCCAGGTGCCCTTGTCCCAGATGATCACCTTGCCGGCCCCGTACTGCTTTTCCGGGATGGTGCCTTCAAAGCGCGCATACGAGATCGGATGGTCCTCCACGTGTACCGCCATCCGCTTGTCTTTGGTGTCGTAACTGGGCCCCTTGGGCACGGCCCAGCTTTTCATGGTGCCGTCCAGTTCCAGCCGAAAGTCGTAATGCAGGCGGCTGGCCCAGTGCTTCTGGATGACGAAGGTGAGTGCATCGGGAGTCGCCTCGCCTCCCTCGGCCGGCTCGGTGGTGATCGAAAAATCGCGTTTGGACTGATACACCTTTAATGCATCCCGCATGGCGGCAACCTCGTGATGGTGGTTTTTTGCCGATTTTGGGGCCAGGCGGGCCGAACGACTGTTCGCCAGCTAACTGAGCGAGTTTCCCGGCTGATTGTAAGTAGTTGTAAATCGCGTCAACTGGGATGCAAGTGGCCGCGTTAGTGACTCTGTAGCACCCAAGAATTGCTCCACCATATAACCACACTGAGGAAACACCATGAAAAAAGTTATCGCATCGTTGATCGCCGGCCTGTTCGCTACCTCGGTTTTCGCCCAGGCTCCTGCCGCACCTGCCGCTGCCGCACCAATCGCCAAAGCCGAAGCAAAAGAAACCAAAGCAGTCGTCAAAGCTGACGCAAAAGCTGCCAAAGCCGACGCAAAAGCCGATGCAAAAGTAGAAAAAGCAGCCGCTGAAGCCAAGTCCGACGTCGCCGAAGCCCACGCTGACGCCACCAAATCCAAGGCCAAAGCCCATTCGAAAGCCAAAAAAGCGAAAGCAGAAGCCAAAGCCGACAAAGCTGTCGACACCGCAGAAGCCAAAAAAGACGCAGCAATGAAGTAAGTTGTTCCCGCAGTGAGAAGAAAGAGACAGGCCCCCCTGTCTTTTTTTTCGTCCCGTTTTTCGTTTCCCCGGATCAAAACACGTTCTTTATAAAAAATGTGCGTCGATCTCACCCTGCTTTAACCCCTTTTTTCGCGCCGCTCCGTTTCACAGTCAATGCCGGCACCAGCGCCGGCCAACCGGAGCTTCCCCATGTTCAACCGAATCCTGCCCCTGGCGCTGCTGTTTTCCGCCACGTCCCTAGCGCTCGCGCAATCGCCGCGCCTGATCCAGCGTCCACCACCGTTAATGCAGAGCGCCGCCGACGCACGGCCGATCGAACTGCAATCGCTCTCAATCAGCGCCGACATCAGTGGCGGCATGGCGCAAACGACCGTGCGCATGGAGTTCTACAACCCCAACGCGCGCCAGCTCGAGGGCAAGCTGCAGTTTCCGCTGCCCGACGGCCAGCAGGTCAGTGCCTTCGCCCTTGATATCGACGGCAAAATGCGCCCCGCCGTGCCGGTCGAAAAGGAGCGCGGCCGCGCCGTGTTCGAAGAAATCGTGCGGGGCCGCGTCGACCCCGCCCTGCTCGAAGTCACCCAAGGTAACAACTTCAAGCTGCGCGTCTACCCGATCATGCCGGGCAAGACCCGCACCGTCGAACTGACCTACGCCGGCCCGTTGACGCGCAGCGCCGCCAACTGGCTCTATCAGTTGCCGCTGGCCTTTGGCGAGGTACGCAATTTCGACCTGGCCATCCGCGTCAACGACGCCGCCGACGCGCCGCGGCTGCTCGCCAACGGCCACGAGCTGCGTTTCGAGCGGACCGGCGGCGCCTATGAAGCGCGCCTTCAGCGCCAGAACTACAAGGCCGAGCGCGAAATCGGCATCCAGACCGTGGCCTCAAGGGACGCGCGCATCTATCGCGAAACACGCCTCGGGCAATCGTGGTTCCTGGCCGAGATTCCGGTCGCGGCGGCCCCTGTGGCGCGTGCGCGTCCGCGCGTCATCGGCCTGCTGTGGGACAGCTCGGGCTCGGGCGAGCAGCGCAACGTCGGGCAGGAACTGGCCGGACTCGATGCCTATTTCCGCGCGCTCGGTTCGGTGCAGGTGCGCCTGACGCGCCTGCGCGACCGTCCCGAAGCGCAGCAGGTTTTCGAGATCCGTGGCGGCGACTGGAGTGCCCTGCGGCGCGTGCTGGAGGCCACCCGCTACGACGGCGCCAGCGCGCTCAACGACTGGAAGCCGGAAGCGAGCGTCGACCAGTACCTGCTGTTTTCCGACGGCCTGGCTAACTATGGCGCGGCGCGCGCGCCGGTACTGGCGCAGCACCAGGCGCTGTTTGCGCTGGTTTCGTCCGCGTCGTCCGACACCGGCCGCCTGGCCGCACTGGCCGAACGCAACCGCGGCCAGATCATCCACATCGACCCCGCCGCACCTGGCCGCGCCAGCGAGGCCCTGCTGTCGGCGCAGCCGCGTATCGAACAGGTATCGGCCACCGGCGCCACCGACATCGAAGCCGGCAGCGGCGTGGTTGAAGGCGGCATGCTGCGCATCGCCGGCCGCCTGCTCACCGACGACGCCACCCTCAATGTCACGCTGGCCGGCGGCACCAAGAAGGAAACCGTGAACCTGCAGATTCGCCCCGACAGCCCGCAGCATCCGCTGGCCGCGTCGACCTGGGCGGCACTACGCCTGCGCGCGCTCGAAGCGGACCCCGAGCTGCACCGCTCCGAAATCGGCCGCATCGGGCGCCGCTTCGGCATTCCGACCCGCGAAACGTCGCTGATCGTGCTCGACCGGCTGGAAGACTATGTGCGCTACGAGATCGAGCCGCCGCAGGACTACCTCGACGCCTGGCGCAAGCTCAAGGACCTGCGCGGCGGCCAGCGCAGCAGCGCGCGCGTCAAGCATCTGGAGCAGGTGGTACGACATTTCGAGAGCCGCACCGCGTGGTGGAACACGGCCTTCCCGCGCGTTGCCGCCAAACCCGCGCAAGAGCGCTACCAACCGTTCGATAACCTGAGGGCAGCGCCTTCCGCACCGATGCCGGCGCCCGCTCCTGTGGGGCAGGCGTTTTCAGAAAAGGCAGCGCCGGAGCCGGAGCGCGTCGAGATAACGGCATATTCGATACGACGCCCCGAGATGGCATCGATGCTTGCGCCGCAAATGGCATCGGCCAAGGAAAAGAGCGTATCCGAGCGCGCGCCGTCGATCGGCATGGGCCTGAAAAAATGGGTGCCGAACGCGCCCTACGTCAAGCGCCTGCGCGACGCCGACGCCGCCAGCGTCTACGCCATTTACCTCGACCAGAAACCCGATTACGCCAACAGCAGCGCCTTCTATCTGGACGCCGCCGACATCCTGCTCGAAAAACGGCAGCCCGACCTGGCGCTGCGCGTGTTGTCCAACCTGGCCGAAATGGACCTGGAAAACCGCGCGGTGCTGCGCATCCTCGGCTACCGCCTGTTGCAGGCCGGCGCGCCGCAGCTGGCGGTGCCGGTCTTCGAAAAAGTGCTGCGCCTGGCCGGTGAAGAACCGCAATCGTACCGCGACCTGGGCCTGGCGCAGGCCGCCAGCGGCCGCACGCAGGAAGCGATCGATACGCTCTACGAGGTGGTCGAACGGCCGTGGGACGGTCGCTTTCCGGATATCGAGACGATTGTACTGGCCGAAATCAACGCCATCGTCGCCGCCTCCTCCAAGCCGCTCGATGTGCGCCGCATCGACCCGCGCCTGCGCGCCAACCTGCCGCTCGACTTGCGCGTGGTGCTGACCTGGGACGCCGACAACAGCGACATGGACTTGTGGGTCACGGCGCCGGATGGCGAAAAATCGAGCTATCTGCACCGCTTGTCCAGCCAAGGTGCGCGCATGACCAACGACTTCACGGGCGGCTATGGTCCGGAAGAGTTTTCAGTGCGGCGCGCGGCGCCGGGCAAGTACAAGATCGAGGCCAACTACTATGGCAACCGCCAGCAGGTGGTGGCCGGCGCGACCACCTTGCAGGTCAAGCTGTTTACCGCGTTCGGCACGCCGCGCCAGAAAGAACAGGCGATCACCTTGCGCCTGAAGGACCGCAGCGAAACGGTGTTCGTGGGCGAGTTCGACATCAAGCCCTGAGTTGGCGGCGCGTCTTGATAAAGATGCGCCGCATTTAACCCCATCGGCGCAGATGGTGCGTTTCATTGGTCATGCCGGCACGCCCGGCCAACCGGAGACCACCATCTTGAACCGACCTCTCGTCCTGGCGCTGCTGTGCTTCGCCAGCAGCGCCGCGCATGCCCTTGCCCCAGCCGATTACGTGCGCCACAATATCGAGCCGCCGGCCGCCACGCTCGACGCCTGGCGCCAGCGCAAAAACGCGGAAGCGCTTGACAACGACACGCAGCGCCGCGACCGCCTGGAGCGGGTGATCGCCAATTTCGCGCAGCGCACGGTGTGGTGGAACACGACCTTGCCGCGTCCCGCGTCCAAGGCGCCCGGTCCGGTCGTCGTCAACGGGATACAGATCGTGACAGCGCCGAGAACATGGCTGCCGGCACACTATACATGCCACCTGCCGGCAGTCGTGCCGGACGCGCCGGGAGACAATGATCCGACCACGCGCCCGATGCAAGCGCACGCAGAACAGCCGCCTCCGGTCAGCCTGGCGTCATGGACCCCTGACGCTCCCTACCTCGCCCGTCTGCGCCAGATGGACCCCGCCGACGTGTATGCCGCCTGTCTCGGACAGAAGCAGGAATACGCCAACAACAGTGGATTCTTCCTCGATGCCGCCGACATCCTGTTCGACAAAGGCCGCCGCGACCTGGCGTTGCGGGTGTTGTCGAACCTGGCCGAAATGGCTCATGAGGACCGCGCGCTGATGCGCCTCCTCGGCTACCGCCTGATGCAAGCCGGCGAGCCGGCGCTGGCCGTGCCGGTATTGCGCAAGGTGCTGCAACTGGCCGGGGACGAACCGCTATCCTACCGCGACCTGGGGCTTGCGCTGGCGGCGAACGGCGAAACCCAGGAAGCGGTCGACATCTTGTACCAGGTGGTCGAACGCCCGTGGCATCCACGCTTTCCGGAGATCGGGAACATCGTGCTGGCCGACATGAACGCCATCATCGCCGCCGCCAACAAGCCGCTCGACCTGCGCCGCATCGATCCGCGCCTGCGCGCCAACCTGCCGCTCGACCTGCGCGTGGTGCTGACCTGGGATGCCGACAACAGCGACATCGACCTGCGAATCACCGCGCCGGACGATGAAAACGCAAAGTCGCTGGAAGATCCGGCGCGCTACGGTGCTCGCATGTCGCACAACATCACCGGCGGCTACGGACCCGAGGAATACTCGCTGCGCCGCGCCGCGCCGGGAAAATATCGCATCCACGCCAGCTATCTTGCCGACGGCCGGCAAGTGCTGCCAGGGCCGACCAGCGTGCAGGTCAAGGTAATGAGCCATTTTGGCACGCCGCGCCAGAAGGAGCAGTCGGTCACCTTGCGCATGAAGGGACGCGGCCAAACGGTATTGGTGGGCGAATTCGAGGTCTAGCCCTGAACAAGGTCAGGGCTTGATCGCGGCGATCCGGTCGCGCGTTGCGGCCGGTACCGGATAATCGGGATAGGCGGCGCGGAACCTGGCCCATTCGGCCAGCGCGTCCTTGTCCAGCTTCGCCTTGAGCATGGCGTCGATCACCGCCAGCCAGTCGAGCGCGCGCTTGTCATGGGCATCGAACGGGCTCGCCTTCGACAGCTCCCGGTCGCCCTTCGACTCAGGCCCCGCCACGCGCGCGCGCGCCGGGCGCGCGGCCGGCGCCGCCGCCCTCGCGTCGTCGGCAACCGGTTCGGCGGGAGGCGCCGCCACCCTCACCGGCGCTGGCGCCGGAGCCGGAGCCGCCACCGGTTCAGGCGCCCGCGCTGAAGCCACTGGCGGCGGCGACTGCATCTCGGGAACCGGGTTGTCGCTGTTGTACCCTTGAGACGACTGCTTCGAATCCTTCTGCTTCAACGCCTCCACCGGCAGCGTGCTTTCGGCAGCCGTGCGTTTGATCGACGAGCCGGTGATTTCAACGCGCTGGAATTCTTGCGATGGCGGTGCGGCGGCCATCTGCACCGGCGCTGGCGAAGGCGGCGCCGCCTTCATGACAGGGGCCGGCGCGGGCGCCGGAGACGCCTCCACGCTGGCCGGAGCAGGCGCCGAAGGCGCTGGCACATCCATCGCCACCGGCGGCGCGGGCCGCTCCATGTCGAGCGTCACGTTTGCCACAACCTGCGGCGCTTGCGCCGTCGGCGCGGCGGCCATTCCACCTTCCATGCCCCCCCCGCCGCCGCTGCCCTGGTAAAGCTGGTGCCCCAGCACGCCGGCCAGCACCCCCGCCGCAATCCCGGCCGGAATGCGCCAGCGCCGCCCCAGGCCGGGCGCCAGCCGTGGCGGCGCGCCTTCGATGACGGCGTCATTGGCCGCCGCCGGCCGCGCCGCCTGCGCCGCCCTGGCCTCCTGCTCCAGGCCCGCCTTGACATACCCCAGGATGGCGGCATCGAGCTTGGGACTGGACGCCGGCTGGGTCAATCCTTGCAGACGGCGCGACAGATCGTCTTCCCCACGCAGGAAGGCGTCGAATTGTTCGTCGCTCATGTCATCGTTGTCCACTCAGGCTCCCTTCGCGCAGTTTGCGCATGGCGTAGCGCAAACGGCTCTTGACCGTCTCCACCGGTGCTGCCACCACGGCGGCGATGTCTTCGAGGCTCATGCCGCAAAACTGTTGCAGCACCAGCGCCTCTTTCTGCTCGCTCGGCAGGCCCGCCAGCGCTTCATGCAGGCTGTCCTTGCGCTGCTTGTGTTCGAGCGCCACATCCGGCGAGACCACATCCTGCGCCGCATCGGCCAGCGAGTCAAATACGTCGCGGCCATCCGTGCCGCTGCCCATCTCGGCCGCCAACAGCGGTTGCTGCTGGCGCAGCAGGTCGAGCAGGCGGTTGCGGGCGATCTGGAACAGGTAGGTGCGAAAGGCCGCGTCGGGCTGATAGCGGCTGCGCGCATGGTGCAGCTTGATCCAGCTGTCCTGCACGATCTCGTCGACCCAGTCCGCGCGCGGCGAGCGCCAGGCGACGAAGCGGTACAAGCCCGCATGGTGACGGCGATAGAGCTCCTCGAAGGCGACCAGGTCGCCATCGCGGTAGCGCAGCATGAGCTGCTCGTCTGGTAGGGTGGCGGGCATGTGCCGCCATTGTATGGCTTGCCCTGTGAATACGCAAATGGCGCGGCTGGTCGGCCGCGCCATGTGCCAGGGGATTAGCGCGCTTACTGCCAGCCGCCGCCCAGGGAGCGGATCAGCGCCACGGTGGTCACCGCGCGGTCGCCCCGCAGCTGGACCGCGTTGCGTTCGACCGCCGCCAGGTTGCGCTGGGAGTCGAGCAGGTCCAGGTAGCTCGAGCGCCCGGCGTTGTACAGCTTTTGCGCCAGGTCGGCCGAACGGCGCGCCGACACCACGGCCGCGTCGATCTGCTCGGTCTGGCCGGCCAGGATGCGCAGGCCGGCCAGGTTGTCTTCGACTTCGGCAAACGCCACCAGCACGTTCTGGCGGTAGCTCGCCACCGACTCTTCCAGCACCGCTTCGCTGCGCGCGATGTTGGCCTTGTTGCGGCCACCATCGATCAGCGGCATCGACAACAGCGCGCCCAGCACCCACGAACGCGCGCTCCAGTTGAACAGGTTGCCGCCGCTGCCCGATTCGGTGCCAAGGCCGCCGGTCAGGCTGAGCGACGGGTACATGGCCGTTTTCGCCACGCCGATGCGCGCATTCGCGGCGATCATCGCGCGCTGGGCGGCGGTGATGTCGGGACGGCGCTCCAGCAGGGCCGACGGCAAGCCGGCCGGAATGCTAGGGAGCAGCGCCGACTCCACCAGCGGGTTGACGCCGGCGCTGAACATGGCCGCCGGTTTACCGAGCAGCACGGCCAGTGCGTGCTCGAACTGTACACGCTGGCGTTGCAGGCCGATCGCCTCGGCGCGCACGGTCGACAGTTCGGTCCTGGCGCGGGCCAGGTCGAATTCGCCGATGTCGCCATTGTCGTAGCGGCTCTGGTTCACTTTCACGCTCTGGGTGCGCAGGTCGACCGTGCGCGCCAGGGTGGCCAGTTCGGCGTCCGTTTCGCGCAGCTTGAAGTAAGTCTGCGCCACGTCGGCCTGCAAGGCCAGCAGCACCGACTTGTAGGTCGCTTCGCTGGCCGCCGCATCGGCATTGGCCGCGCTGACATTGGCCGCCACGCGGCCGAACAGATCGAGCTCGTAGCTGGCCGTCAGCCTGGCCTGGTACACATTGCCGGGGGCGACCGACGCGTCGTCGGCCAGAGCGCGCGAGACGCCCGAGGTGCGGCTGCGCTGCGCGCCCATGCCGGCGCCGACCTGGGGCGAGCGGTCCGCTTGCGAGATGCCGGCCAGCGCCCTGGCCTGCTTGACGCGCGCGGCCGCCACCGCCAGGCTGGCGTTGGCGTCGGTCGCCTCCTTGATCAGCGCTGTCAGGTTGGCGTCGTTAAACGCCAGCCACCACTCGCCGCGCGCCTGCCCTTCGGCCGGCTGCGCCACTTTCCAGCGGGTGCCGTCGGCCGCCTGCAACGGCTCGGACGACTCCTTGAAGGCGGACGGCATGTCGAGCGCCGGCGCTTTCAGTTGCGGGATGCTGGAACAGGCCACCAGCAGCAGCGCCGCCAGCAAGGGCGACATGCGCCTCATGATGGTTCTCTTCATATCAGTCATTACACTGCTCCTTCCAGATGCGCGGGCACTGCCACGCTTGATTTCTTTTCCAGCTTCTTGGCGAAGGTACGCAGCAGCACGTAGAACACCGGCGTGAGGAACAGGCCGAAGAAGGTCACGCCCAGCATGCCGCCGAACACCGCCACGCCCATCGCATGGCGCATTTCGGCGCCGGCGCCGCTCGAGAACACCAGTGGCACCACGCCCATGATGAACGCGATCGACGTCATCAGGATCGGACGCAGGCGCAGGCGGCACGATTCCAGCGCCGCTTCGACAATGGTGCGGCCGTGGTCTTCGAGTTCGCGGGCGAATTCGACGATCAGGATCGCATTTTTCGACGCCAGTCCCACCAGCACGAACAGCGCGATCTGGGTGAAGATGTTGTTGTCGCCACCGGTCAGCTTGACGCCGACCAGGGCGCACAGGATCGACATCGGCACGATCAGGATCACCGCCAGCGGCAGGGTCCAGCTTTCGTACTGCGCCGCGAGCACCAGGAACACCAGCAGTACGCACAGCGGGAAGACCAGCACCATCGTGTTACCCGACAAAATCTCCTGGTAGGTCAGTTCGGTCCATTCGTACGACACGCCTTTTGGCAGCGTTTCGGCGGCGATCTTTTCCAGCGCGGCCTGGGCCTGGCCGGACGAGACTCCAGGAGCCGGGCCGCCGTTCATGTCGGCCGATACGTAGGCGTTGTAGCGCTGCACGCGGTCCGGGCCATAGGTATCCTTGATGCGCATCAGCGACGACAGCGGAATCATCTCGCCCTTGTCGTTGCGGACCTTGAGCTGGGCGATCTGGTCGGCGTGCGAGCGGAATGGCGCATCGGCCTGCACGCGCACCTGGTAGGTACGGCCAAACTGGTTAAAGTCGTTCACGTACAGCGAGCCGAGGTTGATCTGCAAGGTCTGGTAGATGGTCGTCAGCGGCACGCCAAGCTGCTTGGCCTTGACCTTGTCGACGTCGGCGAACAGTTGCGGCACGTTGATCTGGAAGCTGGAGAACACGCCAGCCAGCTGCGGGTTCTGCCAGGCTTTCATCTGCATCGCCTGGGTCGCCTTGTACAACTCGTCGTAACCGACGTTGCCGCGATCCTCGATCATCATCTTGAAGCCGCCCACGGTGCCAAGGCCGTTGACCGGCGGTGGCGGGAACACCATGATGAAGGCATCCTGGATGGCGCCCAGGCGTTTGTTCACCTCGGCCGCGATCTCGGGACCGGACATGCCCTTGCCGGTGCGCTGCTCGAACGACTTAAGCGTGACGAACACGATGCCGGCGTTAGGCGCATTGGTAAAGTCGTTGATCGACAAGCCAGGGAAGGCAATCGACGATTCCACGCCCGGCACCTTGGCCACGATGTCGGACATCTGGCGGATCACGGCGTCGGTGCGGTTCAGCGAAGCCGCGTCGGGCAATTGGGCAAAACCGACCAGGTACTGCTTGTCCTGGGCCGGCACGAAGCCGCTCGGCACCGCCTTGAACATGAACACGGCGGCCACGGCCAGCACGGCGTACACCATCAGTGAAATGCCCTTGCGTTTCAGGACCACGTGTACGCCGCCTTCATACTTGGTCGATGCGCGCCCGAAGAAGCGGTTGAACCAGGCGAAGAAACGGCCGAACAGCTTGTCCATCACGCGCGTCAGTCCATCTTTCGGCGCATGGTGGGGTTTCAGCAAGGCGGCGGCCAGGGCCGGCGACAGGGTCAGCGAGCTGAATGCCGAAATCACGGTCGAAATGGCGATCGTCAGCGCGAACTGGCGATAGAACTGGCCCGACAAGCCGGCCACGAAGGCGATCGGCACGAACACGGCGCACAGCACCAGGGCGATGGCGATGATCGGACCGCTCACCTCTTTCATCGCCTGCACGGTGGCGTCGCGCGGGCTCAAACCGGCTTCGATATTGCGTTCCACGTTTTCCACCACCACGATGGCGTCATCGACCACGATACCGATGGCCAGCACAAGGCCGAACAGGGACAGCGTGTTGATCGAAAAGCCGAAGCCCAGCATCACCGCAAAGGTGCCGATGATCGATACCGGCACGGCCAAGAGCGGAATGATCGATGCGCGCCAGGTTTGCAGGAAGATGATCACCACCAGCACCACCAGGGCCACCGCTTCGAGCAGGGTGTGGATGACGGACTTGATCGATGCGCGCACGAACTGGGTCGGATCGTACTCCACGCTGAAGTCGACGCCTTCCGGGAAGTCTTTCTTCAGTTCCGCCATTTTGGCGCGCACGTCGGACGACAGTTGCAAGGCGTTCGCACCCGGCGCTTCGAAAATACCGATGGCGGCGGCCGACTTGTTGTTGAGCAGCGCGCGCAGGGAGTAGGAGTTCGATCCCAGCTCGATCCGCGCCACATCCTTGAGATGGGTAATGGCGCCGTCGGCGCCGGTGCGCACGATGATGTCGCCGAACTCCTCGATCGACGTCAGGCGGCCCTGGGTATTGACGGTCAGCTGGAACTCCGCGCCTTTCGACGGCGAAGCGCCGATCACGCCGGCGGCGACCTGCACGTTTTGCTCGCGCACCGCGGCCACCACGTCGGACGCGGTCATGCCGCGCGCCGCCACCTTCTGCGGATCGAGCCAGATGCGCATGGCGTAGTCGCCGGCGCCGAACAGCTGGGTGTCGCCCATGCCCGGGATACGCGCCAGCTGGTCCTTCACGTTGAGCACCGCGTAGTTGCGCAGGTAGACGTCGTCATAACGGCCGGTCGGCGACAACAGGTGGACCACCATGGTCAGGTTGGGCGAGCTTTTGACCGCCGTCACGCCGATCTGGCGCACTTCTTCGGGCAGGCGCGGCAAGGCGCGCTGGATGCGGTTCTGCACCTGCGACTCGGCCTGCTCGACGTTGGTGCCGACCTTGAACGTCACGGTCAGCATCAGCGAGCCGTCCGAGGTGTTCTGCGACGACATGTACAGCATGTTTTCGACGCCGTTGATCTGCTCTTCCAGCGGGGCGGCGACGGTTTCGGCGATCACTTTCGGGTTCGCGCCGGGATACTGGGCGCGCACCACCACCGATGGCGGCACCACGTCGGGATATTCGGAGATCGGCAATGCAAAAATCGACAGCAGGCCGGCCACGAATATGATGATCGACAGGACGGCCGCGAAAATCGGCCGGTCGATGAAAAATCGTGAAAAGTTCATGTGAGTTATTCCTTGGTTTTAGCCGATGCGTCGGCAACCTTGACTTCTTTTTTGGTGTTCGCGACGTCCGCGTCCGGGACGTTGGCGTCGTCGGCCTTCGCTTGCGGCGCCTTGCTGTCCTGGTCCATCGCCACGATCTGCGCCGTTACCAAGGCGCCCGGCTGGACGCGCTGCAAGCCGTTGATGACGATTTTTTCGCCCGGCTTGACGCCGCTGCGCACCACGCGCAGGCCGTCCACGCTCGGCCCCAGGACCACGGCGCGGTATTCGGCGCGGCTGTCGGCGCCGATCACATACACGAACTTGCGGTTCTGGTCGGTGCCGACGGCGCGGTCGTTGATCAGGATCGTCTTGGCCTGGGCGCCGTCGCCGCCGCCCAGTTGCACCCGTGCGAACAGGCCCGGAACGAGCGTGTTGTCGGTGTTGTCGAACATGGCGCGCATGCGCACGCTGCCGGTGGCCGAGTCGAGCCGGTTGTCGATGAATTCGAGCTTGCCTTCGTGCGGGAAGCCGCTTTCATTCGCCAGGCCGATCTTGACCGGCACCGTGCTGCCCTTCTGGGCCACGCGGCCGACCCGCAGGTAGGTGTCTTCGTCGCCGTCGAAGGTTGCGTAGATCGGATTACTCGATACCACCGAGGTCAGGATCACGGCGCCATCGACCAGGTTGCCGGTGGTGACTTCCGCCTTCGAGACGCGCCCGCCGATCGGCGCATGCACATTGGTGTAGCTCAGGTTCAGGCGCGCCGCTTCGAGCGAAGCCTGGGCCGCGCGCACGTTCGCGTCAAGTTCCTTCAGGCCCGATGCCTTTTCGTCGAACTCGCGCTGGGCGATCGCCTTGTCGCCCAGCAGGCGCTCGGCGCGGGCCAGTTCCAGCTTGGCCAGGTCGGCGCGCGCGCGGGCCGAACTGACGGCCGCTTCGGCGCGGTTGGCTTCGGCCTGGTACGGGCGCGGGTCGATCACGAACAGCACGTCGCCTTTCTTGACGACGCTGCCCGGCTTGAAGTTGACCGAGGTGATAAAGCCGTTCACGCGCGCCCGGATGTCGACCCGGTCGACCGCTTCCAGGCGGCCCGAAAATTCCTGGGTCTCGTTGACCGAACGCGCGATCACGGTGGCGGCGGTGACCGGCGGGCCGGCGGGAGCGGCCGGCTGGGCCTTGCTGCTCGCTTCTTCACACCCCGCCAGCGACAGGGCCGCCAGTCCCGCCAAGGCCATCGCGGCCGCGAGCGGGCGGGCGAAGCTCATTAATCGATTAGTGGTTTTCATTTTTTTCCTCTTATTGATGAAAATGTTTAATAAATCAGCCGGATAGACGACGAAAGACGAGCTGTGCTGTTTCAAAAGGCGAAAAGGGTCCGTACGCTGCGCCGAGGGTTTCTCAGCGCAGCTGCACGGGGGTAACTGGTGGTGTGACGAGTAATGCGCTAATTCAGGATGGCGCCGTATCGAGGCCATGTAAAAAATTGCCGATTTCATGCAGCGCCACGGCCCTGCAGGCGCACTCGTTGCGCGCGGCCGTGTCGTCCAGGGGCGCGGCCGCCATGCGCTTGACCGTGGTGGTCACGCCGCAGGTGGCCAGCTTGGCGCCGTATTGTTCGGCCTCGTCGCGCAATGGATCGTCTTCGGCGGACAGGATCAGCGCGGGCGGCAGGTTTTTCAGGCGGCTCGATTGCAGCGGCGACGCATACGGGTGGGTGCGGTCGGCCGCATTCGGCAGGTAGCCCCGGTAGCTGGCGGCGCATTGGACGGCCACCCCGGCCAGGGCGGCGTCGTGCGGAATGGCGCGCATCGAACAGGTGGACAGGCCCGGGTCGAGCATCGGCATGATCAGGATCTGGCCGACCAGCGCCGGCCCGCCGCGGTCGCGCGCCATCAGCGTACACACGGCGGCCAGGTTGGCGCCGGCCTCGATGCCCGCCACCAGCAGGCGCTTGCCGCTCCATCCCAGCTTGGCCTTGTGCTTCTTGGACCAGGCCAGCACCGCGTGCGCATCTTCGGCGGCGGCGGGAAACGGGCGCTCGGTGGCCAGGGTGTAGCGCGACGCCAGCACCAGGTGCTGGGTCGAGCAACTGGCCAGGTGGCGCAGGAACTCGTCCGCCTCATCGAGGTCGCCGCCGATAAAGCCGCCGCTGTGGAAGAACACGATCAAGCCATCTTTTTTGGCGCCGGCGTCGCCGCCGGAATACAGGCGCGCAGCCAGCGGGCCTTCGGCCCCCGCAACCTCGAGGTCGCGGATCTTCAGCTGCACCGGCGCGTCCTGGGAGCTCATTGCGGCTCCGCCAACTCGTCGTCCGCACAGGCCAGCAGGGACGTGCCGAACAGGTCATGTGCAAGTGCGTCAAAACCGACGCTTTCCGCACTCGCGGCCTGCGGGAACTGGTCGGACAAGGCGGTACCGGTCAACGTCAGCATCGCCATCGCGAGTGTCACGATCATCATGATTGCTTTTTGATAACGCATAAGAACAGCCCTTCCTTCCCATTGTCCCGACATCTTTTGATGCAGTACGGCCACTTTAAACTTGATCTACAATCTGATAAAGAGGGCAAGAGCGAATTGATTGTTCAGAATTCTGAACAATACGGAGGAATATGAATAAATTACAAGCAATGGAAGTGTTTGTTCAGGTGGTTGACGCCGGCGGCTTTACGCGCGCGGCCGAGAACATGCAGCTTCCCAAGGCCACCGTGTCGACCCTGGTGCAGGCGCTCGAACTGGCGCTCGAAGTCAAGCTGCTGCACCGCACCACGCGGCATGTGAGCGTGACCGCCGACGGCGCTGCCTATTATGAACGCTGCCTGCGCATCCTGTCGGATGTGCGCGAGGCCGAAGAATCGCTCTCGCGCAATCGCGCCAATCCGAGCGGACGGCTGCGCGTCGATGTCTCGAGCGGCTTCGCCAACGACATCCTGCTGCCGGCCTTGTCCGACTTTTTCGATCGCTATCCCGACATCCGGCTCGACCTCGGTATCGGCGACCGCCCGGTTGACCTGATCGAAGAAGGTGTCGATTGCGCCATCCGGGGCGGCAACCTGCCCGATTCGGCGCTGATCGCGCGCCGCGTGGGCGTGCTCAATTTTGTCACCTGCGCCACGCCGGGCTACCTGGACCGGTACGGACGGCCCACCCATCCGCACGACCTGGCCAGCCACCGCTGCGTCAACTACTTCTCCACCAAGACCGGCAAGATCTTCGACTGGGATTTCATCCGGGGCGATGAAGTAATCACCATCGCCGCGCCGGCCTGCCTGGCCGTGAACGACTCCACCGCCTATATGACCGCCGGAATGCAGGGGCTCGGGCTGATGCAGATGTCGAGCTTCATGGTGGACCAGATGGTCGCCGTCGGCAAGCTCGAAATCGTGCTGCCCGACTGGAGCAGCACGCCGATGCCGGTGAACGTGGTATATCCCCAAAATCGCCACCTGTCGGCCAAGGTGCGCGTGTTCGTCGAATGGGTCGCCGACCTGTTCCTCACCCACCCGCACCTGCAACTGCCAAGGTCCTGATATGCACAACATCGTCTTCCTCGACCGCGACAGCCTGATGGCCGACGTGCGGCGTCCCGCATTCGAACACGCCTGGCGCGACTACGGCGCCACCAGCGCCGGCCAGGTGCCCGAACGCCTGCGCGGCGCCACCATTGCGATCACCAACAAGGTGCCGCTGCGCGCGGCCGAGATTGCGCAACTGCCGGCGTTGCAGATGGTGGCCGTCGCCGCCACCGGCGCCAACAACGTCGATCTCGACGCCTGCCGCGCGCGCGGGATCGTGGTATCGAATATCCGCAATTATTCGCTGGCGTCGGTGCCGGAGCATTGCCTGAGCCTCATTCTGGCGCTGCGCCGCAACCTGAAGGCGTATGGCGCCGCCGTCGACGCCGGCCGCTGGCAGGCCTCAAACCAGTTTTGCCTGCTCGATCACCCGATAGCCGACCTGGCCGGCAGCCGGCTCGGCATCGTCGGCTACGGCGCGCTGGGCAAGCAAGTGGCGGCGCTCGGGCGCGCGTTCGGCATGCGCGTCTGCGTGGTTTCGCGCTCGCCGGTAGACGACGCCGATGTCGACGTCGTGACGCTGGCCGAACTGCTGGCCACGTCCGACGTGGTCAGCCTGCACCTGCCCTTGAGCGCGCAGACCACGAACATCATCGGTGTACGCGAACTGGCCAGCATGAAGCGCAGCGCCTTGTTGATCAACACCGCGCGCGGCGGCCTGGTGGACGAAGCGGCGCTGGCACAGGCGCTGGCCGATGGCGTGATCGGCGGCGCCGGCTTCGATGTGTTGAGCCAGGAGCCGCCCTTGCCCGGCAATCCGCTGCTGGCGCTGCGCCTGCCCAACTTCATCCTGACGCCGCACGTGGCCTGGGCCAGCGCCGGCGCCATGCAGACCCTGGCCGATATGCTGATCGATAACCTCGAAGCGTTCGAGGCGGGCAAGCCGCAGAACGCGCTCTAGCCTGAATGTTGCACAAACCACCGCCGCAGCGCCGCTTTTCCGATGCAGGACCTTTTCAACTTGAATCGGAATGTCGCGGGCGATAGCGTCCCTACCCAATTGAACGGGACAGTCAATGAAGC
>NZ_WHJF01000072.1:0-34570 GCF_011682185.1 Massilia genomosp. 1 | reverse complement strand
CGGTAGATGTCCTGGCGGCTGGCCGCATGTTCGAAGCGCGAGATGGTCGCGCCGGACGCCAGCGCGCCATCATCGTCGAACGGCAAGCGCGCGGCGCCAAGCTTGAACATCGGATCGTGGCGCAGGCTGTTCGAGTCGTTCCCGTCCTCGTAGCCGCAGCCGATTTGGTAGATACGTTGTGTCAAAATATCGTGATAAGAATGGTCGACATAGCTCTGATGACGGCGGTCAGGCAAGGCTGCGGCGAGGCGCTTGGTCAATCCAATCTGGAGGTCGACACCACGCAGCAAAACCGGACCGAGGTCGGACGACAAGCCGCCGCCGGCGAAATCGGCGCGAACGCTATGAGCGGGAATGGATGCAAAACGGAGCTGCTCTGGGGTAGAATTCATGTCGGGCAAGGTGTGTTCGTGCTGATAGGGTAGGTTTTTAGATAACTCCCATTCTATCAATCACTTACGGCATTCTTGCCCTTTTTTGTGCAAAATTCAGGCTAGCGGCACCGCCACCACGCACGCGTCGACCTGGATCAAGCTTCCCGGCGATCGAGCGCGCTACGAATTCCCGCCACGAAACGCTGCACCGCTTCCACCGCCTGGTCCTTCGGCGTGGCCTCGATCTCCTGGATAATCCGGCTGCCGATCACCACCGCGTCGGCCACCTGCGCCACCGCCCTGGCGGTCTCGCCATCGCGAATCCCGAAGCCCACGCCGATCGGCAGCTTGACGTGCTCGCGGATCGGCGCCAGGCGCCGTGCCACATCGGCCACGTCGATATTGCCGGCGCCGGTGACGCCCTTGAGCGACACATAATAGCTAAAACCGCTGCCGAACTTGGCCACCTGTGCGATGCGTTCCGGCGTCGACGTCGGCGCCAGCAGGAAGATCAGATCGAGGTCGGAAGCGCGCATCGCCGCGGCGAATTGTTCGCACTCCTCGGGCGGATAATCGACCACGATGGCGCCGTCCGCGCCGGCTTGCTTGGCCCTGGCGATAAACGCATCGGGCCCGATCCGCTCGATCGGATTGGCATACCCCATCAGCACCACCGGCGTGTCCCGGTTGGTCTTGCGGAACTCGCGCACGAAGCCGAACACGTCGCCGAGGCCGACGTTGAACTTGAGCGCGCGCTCGCAGGCGCGCTGGATCACCGGCCCTTCGGCCATCGGGTCGGAAAACGGCACCCCCAGTTCGAGGATGTCGGCGCCGCCGGCAACCAGGGCGTGCATCAGCGGCACGGTCATCTCGGGGCCTGGGTCGCCGGCCGTGATAAAGGTGACGAGCGCGGTTTTTTTGCTGGCCGCCAACGCGGCAAAAGTTGGTGCGATTCTGGACATGGCGATGCTTTCTTGTAGGGTGGTCGAAAAGGTCGGATGGCAGCAAAAACTCAGCTGAAATCGAGCCCCATCCGCTCCGCCACGGTGTGCATGTCCTTGTCGCCGCGGCCCGACAGGTTCACCAGGATCAGCTGGTCCTTGGGCAAGGTCGCCGCCAGCTTGGCCGCATACGCCAGCGCGTGCGCCGATTCGAGCGCCGGGATGATCCCTTCGATATGGCAGCAATCGTGGAAGGCCTGCAGCGCTTCGTCGTCGGTCACCGACACATACTGCGCGCGCCCCAGGTCCTTCAACCACGCGTGCTCCGGTCCCACGCCCGGATAATCGAGGCCGGCCGACACCGAGTGCGTCTCGATGATCTGGCCGTTTTCATCCTGCAGCAGGTAGGTGCGGTTGCCGTGCAAGACGCCCGGAATGCCGGCCGTGAGCGAGGCCGAATGCTTGCCCGAGTCGAGCCCCTCGCCGGCCGCTTCGACCCCGATCAACTTGACGTTCTGGTCGTCGATGTAAGGATAAAAAATCCCCATCGCGTTCGAGCCGCCGCCGATACAGGCCAGCACGTAGTCGGGCTGGCGTCCGGTCAGTTCCGGCATCTGCACCAGGCATTCCTCGCCGATCACCGACTGGAAGTCGCGCACCATCATCGGATACGGGTGCGGGCCGGCCACCGTGCCGATGATGTAGAAGGTGTTTTCGATGTTGGTGACCCAGTCGCGCATCGCTTCGTTGAGCGCATCCTTGAGCGTCTTCGAGCCCGATTCCACCGGCACCACGGTCGCGCCGAGGAGCTTCATGCGGTACACGTTCTGGGCCTGGCGCTTGACGTCTTCGCTGCCCATGTAGACCACGCATTCGAGGCCGAAACGGGCGCAGATGGTGGCCGTGGCCACGCCGTGCTGGCCGGCCCCGGTTTCGGCGATGATGCGCGGCTTGCCCATGCGCTTGGCCAGCAATGCCTGGCCGATGACGTTATTGATCTTGTGCGCGCCGGTGTGGTTCAGGTCTTCGCGCTTGAAGAAAATCTGCGCCCCGCCCTGCTGCTCGGACCAGCGCTTGGCGTGGTACACCGGCGAGGGACGGCCGACGAAGTGCTTGAGCTCATAGCGGAATTCGTCGAGAAATTCGGGATCGTGGCTGTATTTGGCGTAGGCTTCCTTGAGCTCGGCCAGCGCGTGGCTCAGCGTTTCGGCGACAAACGAGCCGCCGTAGGGGCCGAAGTGGCCGCGCGCGTCGGGCAGCTGGTAGTCGGTGGTCTGGAAAATCGGGGCGGCCGGAGCGCGCGCAGGTGCGTCTTTCATGGGTTACTCGCTTTCGATGGTGATATCGGCTGACAGAGCGCGGCGCAAAGGCGGCGCTCATGGCTGGTGAATCAGGGGGCGTGGACAAGCCCCGCGTCGGCGTGACAAGCCCCGCGTCAATCGCGTTTGGTACGCCCGAGCCACCACACAAAACGACCCGAGGCGCGCGTTCTTTTGGTATGAGAAACCATCGCAGCCTTTCATGCACCACCGTGGAGGTCACGCGCTTCGGGGCAAAAACCGGAGCAAGGTGAGCGCTGGTGCGGTATTGTTGAACGTATTCTAGCAAATCGGCGCCACGTGTGGTGGCGCCCGCGCATCAGGCGCTTCAGCCCTCGCGGTCGGCCATCCGCACGGCGGCCGCGAAGGCGTCGATCTTGGCGCCATCCTTGATGCCCTTGGCCTGCTCTACGCCGCTGCTGATATCGACCGCGTACGGACGCACCTGGCGCACCGCGCCGGCCACGGTGTCGACCGTCAGGCCGCCGCTCAAGACCACGCGCGGCGCCAGCCCGGGCGGTATCACGCCCCAGTCGAACACCTTGCCGGCGCCGCCGTAAGCCTCGACAAAGGTATCGAGCAGCAGGCCTGAAAACAAGGGGCTGGCGGCGCGGCACAGCGCCTCTTCGGCCAGCAGGTCGGCGCCGCTGGTCTCGGGACGCACGCGCAACACGCGCATGAACGGCTTGCCCACGGCGGCGGCAATGGCCGCGCACTGCTCCACCGTTTCGTCGCCATGAAACTGCAATTGCGCAAACGGCGCCACGGCGGCCACCGCCCTCACCTCGTCGACGCCGGCGTTGACGAACAGCGCCACCGTCGAGACAAACGGCGGCACGCTTGAGATCAGCGCGCCCGCCTGCGCCGCCGTCACATAGCGCGGGCTTTTTGCATAGAACACGAAACCGAGTGCGTCCGCGCCAGCGGCGACTGCCGACCGGACGTCTTCCGGGCGCGTGAGCCCGCAAATCTTGATGCGTGTGCGTTGCATGAGCGACCTCAGAACCAGGGCAGTGGACGGGCCGCCTCGTGCGGCAAGCCCCATTTGGGATCGTAATCGATCTTGGCCAGGTACAGGCCATCGGGCATGAAGGTGGGCGCGGCATCGTTGCGGTCGCGCCCTTCGAGGACATCCTTCATCCATGCCGGCGTGTGGCGCCCCTGGCCGACGTAGATCAGCGAGCCGATCAGGTTGCGCACCATGTGATGCAGGAAGGCGCTGGCGCGCAGGGTGAACACGATGACTTCACCATGCCGTTCGATGTGTACCGCGTGCATCTGCTTGACCGGCGACTTGGCCTGGCACTGCGAGGAACGGAAGGCGGAAAAATCGTGCGTGCCGACCAGGCATTGCGCGGCGGCGCGCATCAGGTCCACGTCGAGCGGGCGAAACACCCAGCCGGCGCGGCCCACCAGCAGCGGCGAGCGGATCGGATTGTTGTACAGGACGTAGTGATAAGTGCGCGCAAAGGCGGCGAAGCGGGCGTGGAATTGCTGCCCCGGATGCTCGGGCACTTCGGTGGCCCAGCGCACGGCAATCGCGTCGGGCAAAAAGGCGTTCACGCCGCGCACCCAGGACTGCATGCCGCGCGCGAGGTCGGTGTCGAAGTGGACCACCTGTTCGAGCGCATGCACGCCGGTATCGGTACGGCCGGCGCAGGTGGTACCGAGCTCGACGCGCGCGAATTTTTCGAGCGCGATTTCGAGCCGGTCCTGCACCGTGTTGCGGTCTGGCTGCTTCTGGTAGCCGTTGAAGGCGCTACCGTCGTACTGGACTCCCAGTGCTATTCGCTTCAATCTAAGTCCAGTAACAGCCGTGGTTCATCAAGACCGCGATCAAGCCAGCTTGATACGCATGTCGTTCGCCTTCGCCACCTGGGCGGCGCTGCCGCCTTTGATGACTTCGTCGAGCAGTTCGCGCGCACCTTCCTTGTCGCCGATTTCCTGATAGGCGATGGCCAGGTCAAGCTTGGTCTCCATCTCCATCTGGACCGGCGTCAGTTCGCCCGCTGGTGCATTGCCGGCGCTGCCGATATCGTCGAAGTCAGGCAGCGCGGTCGCGTCGGCCCTGGCGTTGGCCGGCAGGTCGAGGTCGAGCGAATGCATGTCGAAGTCCGGCGCCGCTTCGGCCTTGGCAGCCCTGTCGGCCGCGAAAGGGTCGCCGTTGGCCAGGCTTGGCGCAGCGCCAGGCGCGTCTTGCGGCAACTCGAAGTTCATGCCATCGAGGTCGAAATCATCGGCCGCCGGCTTGGACAGGCTGACCGTGCTGGCCGCCGGTGCGCTGGTCGACGGCGCATTGAAGTCCATGTTGAAGTCCATGTCCGGCGCTTCTTCCTTCACCAGGTCGACGCGGGACGGGGCTGCCGTCGGCGTGTCGAACGACAGGTGATGCTCGTCCAGCACTTCCGCCGCCGGCGTGGCCGCTGGCGTGGCATTGGTCACTGGCTCGAAGCTCAGGCCACCGAGGTCGAAGTCGAGCGTGTGCTCTTCTTCCGCCTTGGCCACTGGCGCTACGGCGTGTACTGGCGCCGGGGTCGCGCTGTCGTCCTTGCCCAGGTCGAGGTCGAGGTCCATCAGTGCGCTGTGCGGACCGTTGTCGATCGCCGAGGCGTCGAACTGGTCGGCCAGGACCACTGGCTGGCCCGCCTCGGCGGCCGGCGCGTTGCTGCCGGCGCTGGCGTACAGCGGATTCATGGCGTCGATCGACAGGCCCAGTGCGGCAGCTTGCGCCCACTCGTCGCCCTGGCCCTTGGTCATGCCATACAGCTCGCTGGCCTGGCTTTCGAATGCGCGCTGGTCCTTGCGGGCAGCGTAGATTTCGAGCAGTTTCAGACGGACCGGGTAGCGGTCGGGATGGGTGCGCAGCGCTTCCTTGAGGATCTCTTCAGCCTGGGCGTCGCGGCCGTAGGCGATGTAGACGTCGGCTTCGGCGACCGGATCGACTTCATTGGTGTCGAGCTGGCTGGCCGATGGGGCGAAGCTGGAGTTGAACACGCTGTTGTTGGTGTCGACGCTCTGGCCGCCGGTTTCGGCGAACAGGGAGTGCGCCTGGTCGGTCGGCGCGCCGAGGATCGACGGCTCCGACGGATTGCGTTGGACCTGCTTGCGCTCGCGCCATTTCGACAGGCCGAACAGGCCCGCGAGCAGGGCGACGATGGCGGCGCCGACGAGGACGATGTTCTCCATCAGCATATCGAAGAAGCTTGGATCGGCCGGCGGCGGCGCCGGCTTGACCACCGGCTTGGCGACCGGGGCGACCGGGGCGACTGCCGGCGGCGTGTCGGCCGCCACAGGCGGGGTCACCGCGGGCGTGCTGGCCACTGGCGCGCTGGCCACGGGCGGCGTGACCGCTGGCACCGGCACGGCTGGCGGCGTGACGACCGCTGGCGGGGTGACCGGCGGCTTGGTGCTGACCGCTTCGGTGATCGACGCTTTCGGCGCAACAGCCGGGGTGGCCGGCGTCGCCGGAACAGCCGGGGTGGTCGCGGCGGCGCCGTTCTTGCTCTTGACGGTCACGATCTTTTCGAGGTCGCCGACGTTCTTTTCAAGTTCCTTGACGCGCTTGGTCGCTTCGGCCATGGCGCGCTCTTTGGCGATCTTGTCTTCCGGCGTGAGCACGCCGGTTTTGCCGGCGGCGGCGTCGGCCGGGCCGGTCGGTTTCGTCAGTTTGAGCTGGTCTTGCGATGCGTTGGCGGCGGTCGGGCGCTCGGCCACCTTGGCGGTGATCTTGCCGGTCGCGCTCTGGGTCTTTTCAGGCTGCTTGTCGGCAGGGCCGCTGGCGACCTGGCCGGCCAGCTTGTTGCGGTAAGCGTTGAAGTCGGCGGCATGGGCCACCACGACGCCACGCGCTTCGCCGTCCGAACCCTTGATCGCAGCCGCTTCCGGCACCGACAGGATCTGGCCCGATTTCAGGCGGTTCATGTTATTGCCCGCAAACGCGTCCGGATTGGCGCGGTACAGCGCGACCAGCATCATGTCGAGCGAAATATCGGCCGGCTTGATCTGCGCTGCGATCTTGCCCAGCGTGTCGCCGCGCTTGACCTGGTATTCGCTGTCGCCCGCATTCTTGCCGGCGCCGCCGCCTGCACGGCGCGGCTCCTGCGATTTTGGCTCGGCCGGTGCGGCGTCGGCTTTCGCCTCCGCCTTGGCGTCCGCCTTGGCGTCGGCCTTGGCTTCCTTGGCGGCGGCTGCGGCAGCGGCGGCTGCGGCCCTGGCGGCAGCCTTGTCGGCCTTGGAATTCGGCTTGGCGCTATTGGCGCCATTCGCGCGGCCACCCTGCGAGAGCACGTCGACCGGCGCGGAGACTTGCGCGGTCTGGGTCGAGCGCATTTCGACAGGATCGAGCAGGAAGGTGTATTCGCGCACCAGGCGGCCCGACGAACCCCAGCTCAATTCGAGCAGCATGTCGACGAACGGTTCATTGACCGGCTGCGACGAGGTGACTTTGATGAACTGGCGCCCGCCACGCTGCTCGACGCTGAAACGCAGCGACAGCAGGGCGGGATTGAAATCGATATTGGCTTGACGGAAGGCTTCCGTCGGGGCCAGCTTGGCGACCAAACCGCTCGCTTCATCATTGGCAACCGAGGTCAGTTCGATCTCTGCGTTCAGGGGCTGGCCGAGCGCGGACAGGACAGTCAGTTTACCGAGACCCGCCGCGTATGCTGAGGAAGAAAGAAACACAGCACTGGCGACCGCGCCTGTGAGGGATTTCAACGCGAACGAAGTGAGCTTGGAGCGAGTGTTTAAATGCATAGTTGGCGGCATCTTGAGTTGACGGGGGAGAAGGCTGGTTTCCCGGAGGTCTCAACATATCATCATGCTCTAGAGCATGCAAGTTTTTGGAGCAACTATGTCGGGAAGCTGCTCACTAAATACGCAAATTCGCGCTTTCTGTAACAGCTCACTCAGAACCCCATTCATGCCGCTATATCAACTATCTTGCAAGAAATAACAACTGAATTATCAAGAACGATATGGAAAACCCCGGAAACGGTGGCCAAAAACGCATCGCTGCGCCGGCCACCGCTGCCGTTATGGTACACAGAATGCATGCACAACACGCAATTCTACACGTGTTTACTTATCCGAATTACTTATCGAGGATAATGCGCAGCATGCGGCGCAACGGTTCGGCCGCGCCCCACAGCAGCTGGTCGCCGACCGTAAACGCGGACAGGTACTCGCCGCCCATCGACATCTTGCGCAAGCGGCCGACCGGGATGCTCAAGCTGCCCGTGACCGCCGCCGGCGACAGGTCGCGCATCGACGCTTCGCGCGTGTTCGGCACCACCTTCACCCACTGGTTGTTGGCGGCGATGATGTCGTTGATTTCGTCGAGCGGCACATCTTTTTTCAGCTTGATGGTCAGCGCCTGCGAGTGGCAGCGCATCGCGCCCACGCGCACGCACAGGCCGTCAACCGGGATCTCCTTGCTGCCGAAGGCGTCGCCCAGGCCGAGGATCTTGTTGGTTTCGGCGCCGGCCTTCCACTCTTCTTTCGACTGGCCGTTGCCCAGGTCCTTGTCGATCCATGGAATCAGGTTGCCGGCCAGCGGCACGCCGAATTGGCGGGTGTCGTCAGCCGACATGCCATGCTGGGTGGCCAGCACGGTGCGGTCGATTTCGAGGATGGCGGCAGCCGGGTCGTCCAGCAGCGCCTTGACCGAGGCGTTGATGGTGCCGAACTGGGTCAGCAGCTCGCGCATGTGCTGCGCGCCGCCGCCGGATGCGGCCTGGTAGGTCATGGAACTCATCCAGTCGACCAGATTGTGCTGGAACAGGCCGCCCAATCCCATCAGCATGCACGACACCGTGCAATTGCCGCCGATATAGTTCTTTACGCCTTTTGTCATGGCGTTCTTGATCACATCGAGGTTGACCGGGTCGAGCACGATGACGGCGTCGTCGTTCATGCGCAGGGTCGAGGCGGCGTCGATCCAGTAGCCGTTCCAGCCGGCCGCACGCAGCTTCGGGAACACCTCGCTGGTGTAGTCGCCGCCCTGGCAGGAAATGATGATCTCGCATTTCGACAGCTCGGTAATGTCGGTTGCGTCTTTCAGGGTAGTCTCGTTCTTCGCCATCGCAGGCGCTTTGCCGCCCGCGTTCGACGTTGTGAAGAACACCGGTTCGATGTGGGCGAAATCGCCCTCGTCCCGCATGCGCTGCATCAGGACCGAACCAACCATACCGCGCCAACCTACCAAGCCAACTAATTTCATCTTCTTTCCTCAGTGCTTTCTACATGTAACGTTAATTGACCGCTTTAACCAAGCGCCTTGACCACTGCATTGCCCATTTCCTCGGTACCGACCCTGGTGGTACCGGCTTCAAAAATATCCGCCGTGCGCAAGCCTTGCGCCAGCACCTTCTTGACCGCGTTCTCGATGCGGTCGGCCTGCTCCACCTTGTTCAGTGAAAAGCGCAGCATCATCGCGGCCGACAGGATCGTCGCCAGCGGATTGGCGATGCCCTTGCCGGCGATGTCGGGCGCGGAGCCGTGCGAGGGCTCGTACAGGCCCTTGCTGGCCGCGTCGAGCGAGGCCGATGGCAGCATGCCGATCGAACCGGTGAGCATGGCCGCGCAGTCGGACAAGATATCGCCGAACATATTCCCGGTGACCATGACGTCGAATTTTTTCGGCGCGCGCACCAGCTGCATGGCGGCGTTATCGACATACATGTGATCGAGTTCGATGTCCGGATACTCCTTGTGCACGTCGGTGACGATGTCGCGCCAGAACTGGAACGTTTCGAGCACGTTGGCCTTGTCCACGCTGGTGACGCGCTTGCTGCGCTTTTGCGCTGCCTGGAAAGCCACGTGGGCGATGCGGCGGATTTCCGTCTCCGCGTAGCGCATCGTGTCGAAGCCTTCGCGCTCGCCCTTGAACGGGCCGTCCGGGCATTCGCGCACGCCGCGCGGCTTGCCGAAATAGATGTCGCCGGTCAGTTCGCGGATGATCAGGATGTCCAGGCCCGACACCACTTCGGGCTTGAGCGTGGAGGCACCGGCCAGTTCGGGATACAGGATCGCCGGGCGCAGGTTGGCGAACAGCGCCAGCTCGCGGCGCAAGCCGAGGATGGCCTGCTCCGGGCGCAGCGCGCGCTCCAGGGTGTCGTATTTGAAGTCGCCGACGGCGCCGAACAGCACCGCGTCGGCACTCTTGGCCAGCGCCAGCGTGGCCGGCGGCAGCGGGTGGCCGTGGGCCGCGTAGCCGGCGCCGCCGACGTCGGCGCTCTCCATCTCGAACTGTTCGCCAAGGACGTTCAATACCTTGACCGCTTGCGCCATGATTTCGGGGCCGATGCCGTCGCCGGGCAGGATTGCAATCTTCATGTGCTCTCTTTTTCTTCTATTGTATTCAGATGACGTTGGCCAGCCAGGGCTGGGCCGCCAGGTGGCGCTCTTCGAAGGCGCGGATCTCGTCGGCGTGACGCAAGGTCAGGCCGATGTCGTCCAGGCCATTTAACAGGCAGTACTTGCGGAACGGGTCGATCTGGAATTCGTAGCTCAGCGCGCCGCCCGCGGTGGAGATGCGCTGCTGCTCCAGGTCCACCACCAGGCGGAAACCCGGGAAGGCCTTGACTTCATTGAACAGGTGCTCGACCTGCGCTTCGCTCAGGACGATCGGCAGCAGGCCGCTCTTGTAGCAATTATTGAAGAAGATATCGGCGAAACTGGGCGCGATGACGGCCCGGAAACCGTACTGGTCGAGCGCCCACGGCGCGTGTTCGCGCGAGGAGCCGCAGCCGAAGTTTTTGCGGGTCAGCAGGATCGAAGCACCCTGGTAGCGCGGCTCGTTGAGGACGAAGTCGGGATTGAGCGGACGCACGCTGTTGTCCTTGCCCGGCTCGCCGTGATCGAGATAGCGCCATTCGTCGAACAGGTTGGGACCGAAGCCGGTGCGCAGGATCGACTTGAGGAACTGCTTGGGAATGATCGCGTCCGTGTCGACGTTGGCGCGGTCGAGCGGGGCCACCAGGCCTTCGTATATCGTAAATTTATCCATGGTCTCTAGCAGTGTGGGCGCAGCCCGCGCCGGGGCGCGGGCTGCGCGGCGGTTTGCGGACCGCCTGTTATTTTTTGCCGGCGCCGTCTATCTTCTGGCCGACTTTTTGAATGTCCTTGCCAAAGCCCGAGACGGTGTTGCAACCGGCAAGCAGCAGGGCGATGGCGAACAGGGCAAACAGCTTTTTCATTGCAAACTCACAGGCGATGGATGTTAGCGCAGTGTACGCACGTCGACGAAATGGCCGGTGATGCCGGCCGCCGCCGCCATGGCGGGCGATACCAGGTGGGTACGCCCGCCCTGCCCCTGGCGACCTTCGAAATTGCGGTTCGAGGTCGAGGCGCAGCGCTCGCCCGGCTCGAGCCGGTCGGCATTCATGGCAAGGCACATCGAGCATCCCGGCTCGCGCCATTCGAAGCCCGCGTCCTTGAAAATCTTGTCCAGCCCTTCACGCTCGGCCTGGTCTTTCACCAGTCCCGAACCGGGCACCACCAGCGCCAGGCGCACGTTCGAGGCGCGCTGCTTGCCGCGCACCACGGCGGCGGCGGCGCGCAAGTCTTCGATGCGCGAATTGGTGCATGAACCGATGAACACCTTGTCGATGCGGATGTCGGCGATCGGGGTGTTCGGCTTGAGGTTCATGTAGACCAGCGCCTTTTCCATGGCGTCGCGCCGCACGGCGTCTTTTTCGAGCTCGGGATCGGGCACGCGGCCGTCGATCGAGGTGACCATTTCGGGCGAGGTGCCCCAGGTGACCTGCGGGGTGATCGCGGCGGCGTCGAGCAGCACCACCATGTCGAACTGGGCGCCCTGGTCGGTGTGCAGGGTGCGCCAGTAGTCGAGCGCGCGGTCCCAGTGCGGGCCGGCGGGCGCGTACGGGCGGCCCTTGACGTAGTCGATGGTGGTGTCGTCGACGCCGATCATGCCGGCGCGCGCGCCCGCTTCGATCGCCATGTTACAGACCGTCATGCGCCCTTCCATCGACAGCGCGCGGATCGCGGAGCCGCCGAATTCGATGGCGTAGCCGGTGCCGCCGGCGGTGCCGATCTTGCCGATCACGGCCAGCACGATGTCCTTGGCGGTCACGCCCGCCGGCAGAAGGCCATCAACCTGCACCAGCATCGATTTCGATTTTTTGGCCAGCAAGGTTTGCGTGGCCAGCACGTGTTCGACTTCGGAGGTGCCGATGCCGTGCGCCAGGCACCCGAAGGCGCCGTGGGTGGACGTGTGCGAGTCGCCGCACACCACCGTCATGCCGGGCAGGGTCGCGCCCTGCTCCGGGCCGATCACGTGGACGATGCCCTGGCGCTTGTCGTTCATGTTGAAGTACGTCAGGCCGTAACTCTTCGAATTGGCGTCGAGCGTTTCGACCTGCAGGCGCGAGGTGGGGTCAAGGATGCCGTGCTTGCGGTCGGTGGTCGGCACGTTGTGGTCGGCCACCGCCAGGTTGGCCGAATTGCGCCATAGCTTGCGCTTGGCGGCGCGCAAGCCGTCGAAGGCTTGCGGGCTGGTCACTTCATGCAGCAGGTGGCGGTCGATGTACAACACCGTCGTTCCGTCGTCGTCGGAGCGCACGATGTGCGACTCCCAGAGTTTGTCGTAGAGCGTTTTTATCATGATGGTGGGTAGTGGGCGACTGCATGAATCAAGTACCGCATTTGATTATGCCATATTTGTGCATCGCAGTAAGTCTCGCGCCATGTTGATACTTTTGCAGCTTTCGATACACCTTTACTGAAGTTTATTCACCGAACGTATCGCATTAACGAACGAACCGATTGTCACTGGGTCAGCGCCAGCGATTCGACGAAGGCGCTGGCGCGCTGCATCGACTCCCCCGTGACGCCGGCGTCGGCCGTGGCGATATACACCGTGGAGCCCACCACCACCATCCTGATCAAACGCCGCCCGGCCTTGATATCGCGTCCCGGATAGCCCTTGAACACCAGCGCCGTCGGCGGCGCGGTCAGCACGTCGTTATGGGCCAGCAGGGCCGCCTGCAGATCGACCATGGTCTTGTCCGGATCGAGGGGCGGCAAGCCGATGTCGAGCACCTGGATGCGGTAGTTTTCGCTATTTGTGGACCAGGCGCTGAACTGGCGCATGGTGGCCGCGCCCATGCGCTCGCGCACATGGGTGCGCACGATTTCTTCGTCCGGCTTGATCGGAAACTCGATCGTCATGCCGCCGTCGGGCGAGGTCCATACCTTGTTCGCCACCGGGGTGCCGCGCCCGGACGTGGCTGTCGACGGCACGTCCGGCCCCTTGCGCGTATCCATGCTGCGCATCTTCGACTGCCCCGCCAGCGATAAGAGCTGGGCCACGATGAACAGGCCGGCGCCGACCTTGACCAGGGTGGAGTCCGGGCCGGGGGCCTCGCCGAACTCGTTGTCGCCATCGGTGCCGGGAATGAAGCAGTAGATGATCATCAGGCCAAGCCAGAAAATGATCGAGCCGATGGTGGTGAAATTGGGGCCGCCGGCGGCGCCGCCAACGCCAACGGCGAGCATGAAGCCGAGAATCCACTTGCCGCTCAGGTTGACATCGTGCATGCGCAGCACCATCAGCCGCAGGCAGAAAAACATCGAGACAATGACACCAACGCCGATCACGCCCATCGCACCGAACTTACCTTTCGGCGACAAGATGGGCAACGCAACGGCGAGCACGACCATCGGCATGAACACCATCAGCGAATACGCCAGCGCGCGCAGGCGCCCGATGCGCCCTTGCATCGAAAAGCCGAACACGCCCGGCTCGTCGCGCGGCTGGTCCAGGTCGGCGTAGCCGCGCCCGGATGCGGGCGCGCGGTAGGGCTCGGGCGTGGCCATCTCATCGAGTTCGACACGCGTCAGGAACCACTTGTACAGGGCGCGGTTGTGCTCGAAATCGGCGGCCGGCGCGCGGATCGTGATCGCCACCACGATACCCTCGGCGCGCACGAAGGCGACCAGGCAGCGGCTCTCGAACGCGTCGCCGGGAACGGTGCCGGCAAATTCGATGGCCCTGCCGGTGACCCGCTCGCCCCACTCGGCGCCATTGATGGCGTAGGCGTCGCCGGCTTGCTTGAGGTAGCGCATTTCGTGCTTGACCACGGCCAGGCGCGTTTCCACCCACTTGTTGAGCGAGACGTCGGGACGCACATAACCGACCGCTTCGAGCACCGTGCCGGTGCTGTCGTCGTGAAAGCGCAAGCCGTTCGACATGGGCGATTCGCGCCATGCGGCCGGCACAAAAAATTGCAGGCCGATCTTTTCGATGCTGACGTTGCGCGGCTTGAGCGCGGCGACATCGAGCGGACCGCCGGCGGGACGCCGCAGCGGCGCGGGCTTGTCGAGAACGACCGCTGCGCGCGCGGGAGCGGCCACCGTGGCAGCGGCCGGGGTGGTGGCGGCGGAAAGCGGCACAGCGGCGGCGCGCGCCTGCGCCGCTTTGGCCAGCGATGCCTCAATGCTCTTCCTGAGCCAGGCGACGCGCTGGCCGGTGATCTCGAAGCTGCGATCGCTCAAGACCACTTCGATGGCGGCCTCGCCCTGCACCAGGCGCACCACGTCGGCGCCGGACAGCGCGGCGAGCAAGCCGCCGTCGCCGTCGACCTGCGCGCGCACTTCGGAAATCCGGATCGTTGGCTTGCCGGCGAGCGCGCGCAGGGTGTGGCCTGCGCCGCTGGCGGGTGCGAGCACGGGGACGAAGAAGGTCGTCTTGACGAACTTGCTCCACGCTGGATTGAGCGATGCTCCCGCTTGCGCGGCGGTGAGCACTTGCTCGAATGTTTCGGACATCATGTTCGACAACCTTCTGCAAATTTCACGTTAACGGGTCACCCGGTACGACTCAAGGAAGGCTTCGACCGCCCGTTCGGCGGCCGGGCTGGAATCCGATACGGCCATCGCCACATACACCTTGGAGCCGGCCACGGCGAACTTGGCCGAGCGCGTCATGTTACCCGGAATGCCGATGCGCATATCGCGTCCGCGATGGCCGTCGAACTGCATCGCCATCCTGCCCGACAGCAGCTTGCCGTCGCTGCCGATGAGCGCCGCCTGTACGCTGTCGAGGACCGCGGTTTGGTCTTCCGGCTCCACGCCCAGGCTGTACACCTGCACCACGTAGGCCGCCCCCGCCACTTCGGCGCTGAACTGACGCATGCTGCCCGTGCCGCTCGACATCGTGCCCGGATTCAGATCTTCCACCGGCTCGCCGGGGAAGCGGATGAACATGCCGTCGTCGGGCGAATGCCATCCGACCGGATCGGCGCGAATGGGCTTGTGGCTGCCCGTGCCCGTGCCCGTGCCCGTGCCCTGCATCTGCGACTGCCCGCCGATCGAACCGAGCTGGCCGACGATGACCAGGGTCGCACCGATCTTGACCAGGGTGGAATTCGGGCCGGGCGCGGCGCCATAATCGTTGTCGCCGTCGGTGCCCGGAACCAGGCAATAGATGAGCATCGTTCCGATCCAGAAAATACCCGCCGCGATCATGACGAAATTGCTGTTGCGCAGTGCCGCAGCAAGGCCGATCACCAGCAGGAAGCCGAGCAGCCACTTGCCGCTCAGATTGATGTCATGCAGGCGCAAGACCATCAGCCGCACGCTGGAATAGACGGCGTACAGCCCACCCACCAGGAACAGGCCACCCCCGAGCACTCTGGCCTTGGGCATGATGACGGCGGCGGCGATGCCGAGCAAGGCCATGGCGGTCAGCAGCGGCAAGGAATAGGCGAGCGCGCGCAGGCGGCCGATGCGCCCTTCCATCGACATGCCGAACACGCCAGGCTCGAACGGCGTCGCGTTGCTTGAGCCGAAGCCGGCGCTGGCGCCGGGCGCGCGGTACGGCGCGGGTGCGCCCATCGGCTTGGGGTCGAGGCGGCTCAGGAACCACTTGTACAGCGAACGGTCGCGCTCGAAAACGTCGGCCGGGGCGCGAATCGCGATTACGGCCACCACCTCGTCGGTGCGCACGCAAGCGAGCAGGTAGCGGCTCTCGAAGTCGTCGCCCGGGATGGTGCCGCTAAATTCGATCGCCTTGCCCTTGACCCGGTCGCGCCAGTCGTCGCCGTGGATGTCGGTCGCCTCGCCGACCTGCGTCAGGTAGCGCATTTCGTGCTTGACCAGGGCCAGGCGCATCTCGACCCATTTGCCGAGCGGGACGTCGGGGCGCAGATGACCGCTCGCTTCCAGCACGGTGCCGCTGTCGTCGCGATAGCGCAAGCCGCGCGGCATGCTCGACTCGTGCCATGCGGACGGCACGAAGAACTCGAGGCAGATGTCGGGGATGACGACGTTGCGCGGCTTGAGCGCGGCGACGTCGAGCGGGGCGTTGGCGGGACGCCGTGGCGGCACCGCCTTGGCCGGGGCGACTGGCGCCGGCGCCGCTGCCGGCGCGGCTGCCGGTGCGGGTGCCGGCGCGGCGGCGCGCGCCGTCGCGCTCTTGGCCCGCGCCGCTTCGATGCTCTTCCTGAGCCACGCCACGCGGTCGTGGGCGATCTCGAACGTGCGCCCGCTCAAGGCCACCACGATGGCGGCGTCGGGCTGCAGCAGGCATACCACGTCGGCGCCCAGGAGCGCGACCAGCAAGCTGCCCTGGCCGTCATTGGCCGCTTCACGCACTTCCGCAATCATGATGGCGCGATTACCGTCGCCCTGGATGTCGCGCGTGCGCAGCGTGACGCCGCCCGCGCCGCCAGGCTGGGCGACCGGCACGAAAAACGTCGTATTGACAAACTTTTTCCATGCCGCGTTCATTGATTCTCCCGCCTGCGCGGCGCCGAGCACCTGCTCGAAAGTTTCCAATGCCATTATTAACAATTCTCAATATAAGTTTGCATGTTGCAAGAACAGAGCCCGCCATCGTGCCATGTATTGACTGGCAACACAACTTGTCTGTTGTAAATATGAGAAGAGAAACAAGACGAGCCGCGCCGCCCCGAAGTGGCTCCGGGGCGGCACGTCGTGAGGAGAATCAGGCGGCGACCTTGAGGGTGCCGCGACAGCCGTCCATGAGGAAGGACAGGCCCACGACCAGCACCAGTTCGCCCTCGGCCGAACGCGCGGTGCCGGTGATGCCGTCCACGCTGATGGCCGTCATCGGCTTGATCACCAGGTCGGCGGTGCCGTCGACCGCTTCCACCGCGAGGATGTAGGGCTGGGGCGCGGCGACCACGATGCCGACTTTTTCGGAACAGGCTTCGTAACCGAGCGCACTGGCCAGCGAGCGCACCGGCAGCGGGCGTCCCTGGTCCTTGAGCACCGGCGCGCCGCCGACGTTCATGAAATTGTCGGGCAGTTCGACCACGCGCTGGACCACCGCCATCGGCAGCGCCAGGGCGGCGCCGGAGGTCGACACCAGCATGGTCGGCACGATCGACAGTTCGATCGGGAGGCGGATCGCGAACTTGGTGCCGTGGCCGAGCGAGGAATCGATGTGGATCGCGCCCCGGTTCTTTTCCACGGCGGTCTTGACCACGTCCATGCCGACCCCGCGCCCGGACACCGAAGACGCCACTTCCTTGGTCGAGAAGCCCGGCAAAAACACCAGCTGGTAGGCTTCTTCGTCGGTCGGGGCGCCGTTTTCGCCGATCAGGCCTTTTTGCACGGCCTTGCGGCGCAGCGCGTTCGGGTCCATGCCCTTGCCGTCATCCTGCAGCACGATCATGACGCTGTTCGCTTCCTGCCAGGCCTTGAGCGAAATGAAGGCCTTGGACGGCTTGCCGGCGGCGAGGCGGTCTTCGGGCGACTCGACGCCGTGATCGAGCGCGTTGCGCAGCATGTGTACCAGCGGGTCGTACAGGCTGTCGACCACCACCCGGTCGACTTCCGTCTCGGCCCCTTCGATGGTCAGTTCGACGTCCTTGCCCAGGTCCTTGGCCAGCTCGCGCACCAGGCGCGGGAACTTCTGGAACAAGCGCCCGACCGGCTGCATGCGCGTGGCCAGGGTGGCGCGTTGCAGTTCGGCCGAATAACGCGAGGCGCGTTCCAGCGTTTCGGTCAAGGTCGCCATCAGGGTGGCGGCCGGGCCTTCGAATTTGAATTGCAGCAGGCGTTCGAGCAGCACGGCGGCCTGGTTGGCGGCCTGCACCGATTCGCCGGCCACTTCGAGCAACGCATCGAGCTTGACGGCGTCGACCCGGATGCTGTCTTCCTTGGCGGGCGCGGAGGCGGCGCGAAATTCCTGCACCTTTTCTTCGCGCCGGTCGGCGCCGGCGTCGGCGGCCGGCTTGACGGCGGGGGCGGCGGGGGCGGCGGCATGGGCGACGGCTGCGGGCGCGGCTGCATGATCGGCGACGGCGGCCGGAGCGGCGGCCGGTTTTTCGGCTGGCGTATAGGTCCCGGGCGGGATCACCGAGACGTACATCGCTTCCCAGTCGAGTCCATCGGCGCCGGGGGCGCTGGCGGAGACGGCTGCGGCTGCCGGTGCGGCGGCAACCGGCGCCGCCGCCACCGGCGCCGGTGCGGGAGCGGCCGCGGGCGCCGCCTTGGCCGGGGCATCGCCCTTGCCTTCGATGGCGTTGACCAGGATGCGTTCGAGCGAGTCGGGCATCGAGGCCAATTGTTCGGGCCGGGCGCCGTTCGACAGGTCGGTCAGCTGGTCGGCCACGAAACCGGACGCTTGCAGCGCCGCTTCGATGGCGATCGGCGTGACCGGGGCGGCGCCGGTGCGCAGCGCGTCAAACAGGTTCTCGGTCAGGTGGCAGGCGGCCACCAGGGCCGGCAAGCCCATGAAACCGGCCCCGCCCTTGATCGTGTGGAACGAGCGGAACACCGCGTTGAGCGTTTCCTTGTTGTTCGGATCGCGCTCGAGGGCGAGCAGGTGTTCTTCTACGTTGACTGCAAGATCCATCGCCTCGACGACGAAATCCTTGAGCATATCGTCCATTAGAATCCCAGATCGGCAAGTAGGTCGTCAACATTGTCTTGATCGAGTGCGACGGAGGGAACCGACGGACCCGACATCAGCGCTGGCTTGTGCAGCAGTTTTTCGCGCACCGCCGGCGGCGCGTTGTCGCGCAGCAGCTCGGCCAGTTCGTGTTCAACGGTCTTGGTGATGAGCACGACTTTCTTGATCAGCTGACCGGTGATGTCCTGGAAGTCCTGCGCCATCATGATGTCGAGCAGGCGCGCTTTTTCGGCTTCGGTGGCGTCGGTGACGGCCTGGGCGAAGGCGCGCGAGTCGCCGGCCAGCGTCTTGAATTCGTCAATGCTGAGCTTGCCCGCGAACAGGTCGGCCCAGCGCGCGTCCATCGCCTTGGCTTTCTTGGACAGCACGTCTTGCGCCGGCATGCCTTCATCGAGCGTGTTGAGGACCTTGTTGGCGGCCTGTTCGGTCAGGCTGGCGACGTATTCCAGGCGGTCCTGGGCGTCGACGATCTGGGTCGATGCTTCCGACAGGGCCTTGTCGTAGCCCAGTTCGCGCAGCGAGTCGTGCAGCAGGCGCACGATGCCGCCGAGGCGCTCGAACATGGGTTTGCCGTGCTCGTCGGTTTCGACGGCGGCGCCTTCCGCAACCGGTGCGGCGGCGGCGGCGGCGACGGCGACCAGCGGCGCGGCGGCGGGTGCCGGCTCGGGCGGACGGGTCGAAGCGACCTGGTCGAACAGTGCTTCCATGTCGTCTTCGGCAGCGGCGGCGGGCGCCGGCGCAACTGCGGGCGCCGGTTCGCTGCTGCGCTGCGCGGACACTTCATCGAATAGTGCGTCGAAATCATCAGCGGCGTCGGTCATAGTCCCTGCTTCTCCATGTTTGTAAGGTGTTCGCAATCAAGTTGCTGGTGTCTGGTCCTGCCATGCAAGTTCGGGGCAAAGCATGATGCGTGGCAACATCGCCGGGTTTACGCGAGTTTAGCAGTGTGAAGTGCCCTTGGTAAATCACTGTGCATGGTGCGCGGCAAAATGGCACGTGAAACTTGTGCCATCGATAATTAAAACGCGTCTTTGATGTGCAATTGATACTGTGGAGTGTTGTATTTCGTAAGCAGGGCGCGGGCAGGCGAAAACCAAAAGGTAAAAAATCGCGAGCGGACCGGAGGCCGGCTCGGCCTGCGGTTTGATCAAGATCAAAGGTTTGCGATCTATCAATCGTGAAATCCCGCACTACAATACAGAATACGACCTGCTGCGTGGGAGAACTCATCATGTATCGGAAAATTCTGATTACGACCGATGGCTCGGCGATATCGAAGCACACAGCCTGTGCCGGCGTAAAGTTTGCCCGCCAGATGGGGGCCGACGTGCTGGCCCTGTATGTGGCGCCCGACTACCAATACCCGGTGTACGTGGAAATCATCGCGCCCTCCTACCCCAGCGAAGAGGACTACGTGGCGCAGATGAAGCGCATCGGCCACGAGCACCTGGCCTCGATCCTGCAGGCGGCGCAGGCGGCGGGGGTGCGTTGCGAGTGCCTGACCGAGTTTGCCGACGCCGCCGCGCTGAAAATCGTCGCGGTGGCCGAACAGCGCCAGTGCGACCTGATCTTCATGGGCTCGCACGGCCGCAGCGGCTGGGGCCAGTTGCTGCTGGGCAGTGTGACGAACAAGGTGCTGTCGCACACCAGCAAGCCGGTGCTGGTACACCGGCTGATTGCGGAGCCGGGAACCTAGCTGTCACCTAGCAGTTCTGAATATGGCGCTACCGACAATTTTGCCGTACCCTTGGATGGACCGCGGGGCGTTCGCGCCGGCGCGGCGCGGCTTGCTTGCCGCCTGTTTGTTTCAGCGCTGCGCTGGCCGTCCATTGACTTACCGCCTACTTCTTTGATTGCAATTTTATGATACGCATTGTAGTAGCCGACGACCACACGATCATGCGCGAGGGCCTCAAGCGCATCCTCGACGGCGCCCTCGACATCGATATCGTCGGGGAGGCCATCAACGGCTTTGAAGTCCTGTCGCACGTGCGCCAGGGCGGCTTCGACCTGTTGCTGCTGGACTTGTCGATGCCGGGGCGCAGCGGCGTCGACCTGATCCGCCAGATCCGCAGCGAAGCGCCCAAGCTGGCCATCCTGATCCTCACCATGCACGAGGAAGAGCAGTACGCCGTGCGCGCGATCCGGGCCGGGGCCCAGGGCTACCTGACCAAAGAGAGCGCCGGCACCCAGCTGGTGGGGGCGATCCGCAAGGTGGCGTCGGGACGGCCGTACATCAGTACCGAAGTGGCCGAGCAACTGGCGCTGAACATCATGACGCCCAACGAGCAGTTGTTGCACAAGCAGTTGTCGGACCGCGAATTCGAAGTGTTTTCGTTGTTGGTGGGCGGCAAGTCGATTACCGAGATCGCCAACAGCCTGCACCTGAGCGTGAAAACCGTCAGCACCCATAAAACGCGGATCATGCAAAAGATGGGCATGACGTCGCTGTCGGAAATGGTGCAGTACGCCGTGGCCCATCGCCTGCTGTCGCCATTCAAGACCTGAGCCCACGCCGGCAAGGGTGAAAAGTTTTAGACACCGGTGCGGCGGTTTCGTGCCGAGAAACCTCAAGTAGATGGATTCTGTACCCATCAGTAGCAGTCGTCGCACCACCTTGCCGCACCGCTGTTTTCACTCTGTAGGACGGCGCCTCGACTAGGAATAGTCCTACAAGAGCGCGCCCAATCCTACTCCCAGATTCAGCGTTCGCTGATATCAATGCCGGACTCGTGTTGGCATACTTAAATCCAGCGATTCGGCTTTCCTGCGGTTCACAAATTGTTCTTACGCAAGCTAGCCAGCCGTGCTGTACATCACTTTTGAAGCTCCGGTCGCAGGTTGATCAGATCGTTGTTCAAGCCTGATACCCGCAGCCTGAAACTTCGAATTTTCCTACCCCTGGAGATGAGCATGCTGACCACGCCCCCGCAAGACACCCGCAACACCCCCACCTCGACCATGCATTCCTCGCCAATGGAAGCTGGCCGGCAGCGTCAGGGCCGTCTCTGGTCCAACCTCAAGGAAGTCTGCGACCTGCTGCACATCAGCGCGGCGGTCTCGATCAACAGCGAAGAACTGCTGTTCCAGCATGTGCAATTCAAGACCGGCCAGCGCGTCCACACCATCGGCCAGGCCTTCGACACCCTCTACATCGTCAACTCCGGCTTCCTCAAGACCGTACTGATCGACGAATTCGGCAACGAACAAGTGCTCAGCTTCCCCATGAAGGGCGACATGCTCGGCGTCGATGGCATCCACACCCGCCATTACGCCTCGGAAGCGGTGGCCCTGTCCGACTGCGACCTGATCCTGCTGCCGTTCAAAAAGCTGACCGCGCTCGGCCGCGTACACCTGGAACTGGAAAACGTCATGTACGGCGTGATGAGCCGCGAACTGGTGCGCGAACAAGCCATGATCGGCATGCTCGGCGCGCTCAGCGCCGAAGCCCGCGTGGCGCGCTTCCTGGTGTCGCTGGCCGACCGCTTTGCCGCCATGGGATATTCGAGCAAGCTGTTCAACCTGCGCATGACGCGTCACGAAATCGGCAGCTACCTGGGCCTGACCCTGGAAACCGTCAGCCGCACCCTGTCGGCGTTCAACGAAATCGGCCTGATCACGGTCGACCAGCGCACCATCGGCATCAAGGACGCCGACGCCCTGAAAACCCTGCGCCGCCTGCCGCCGTCGCGTTCGCGGGCCAAGCAGAACAGCGCCGCCGCCAAAGCCAAGGCCGATGCGGAAGCCGGGCAAGCGGCCGACGCCAAAGTGCTGGCCACGACCACCGTCTGAACCTGTTCAGCAAGTAAAAACGGCGCCCCGCGGGGCGCCGTTTTTACTTGCTCAAGCCAGCTTACTGATCGCGCGACAACACGCCATCGCTGATCTTGACCTTTTCGCCCACGCGCAGGCCCGGATCGTTTTCGTACGTCACGGTCTGGGTGCCGCCGTTGGCAAAGCGGATCACCACTTCGTAATGCTGGGTTTTCTTGGCATTGCGCTCGATATTGCGGCCCACGTAGGCGCCGCCCAGCGCGCCGGCGATCTGCGCGGCGGTACGGCCGCTGCCCTTGCCGACCTGGCTGCCCAGCACCGCGCCCACCACGCCGCCACCGATGGTGCCGAGGTAGTTGCCGTCGCCATTGACTTCGACCACGTTAATCGCGTCCACCGTGGCGCAATTGGTGCAATAACGCACTTCGCGCGGGGTCGGCGTGGCGGCCGCGATGCGCAGCGGCTTGTTCAGGGTGGCGGTCGAGACGCGGTTGCCCACGCGCATATTGGCCGTCACGGCGCTGTTCGGCGCGATGCGGTCGGCGCGGCGGATCGTGTAACCGCCCGTGTATTCGCCTGGATTGACTTCCGGCAGGAAGAACACGCCGCGCGTGCCGGCAATGGCCATGTCGACCTTGGCGCCCGGCGTACCGTACACGGAAAACACCAGTTCGTTGCCCGGCGTCAGGTCGTCGTTGGCCTGGACGTCGAAGCGCGCGATGCGCGGCACGTCGGCGGCGCGCTCGCGGCCCTGGTTGTCGCGTGGATGACGGCCGACGTCGCGCAGCAGCGATTCGCTGAGCACGCCGCTGGTGACCTGGTTGCCGACGCGCAGGTTGGCGGTCACGGCGCTGCGGCCGGTGATGTTGTCGCGGCTGCCGAGGGTGTAGGTGCCTTCGTACTGGCCCGGTTCGGTTTCGGTCAGGTTCAGGTTGCGGTTGGCGCCGGCAATGCTGAGGGTGGCGCGGCCGCCCGGGGTGCCGTACAGGTTGAAGTTCAATTCCACGCCAGGACGCAGGTTGCGCACTTCTTCCACGTCGAAACCGCGGATGACCGGGTTGTAGGCGGCGGCATTGTTGTTGTATTGCTGCGCCTGGGCAGGCGCGGCCATGGTCAGGGTAAACAGCGGCATCGCAGCCAGGAACGCGGCGCGCGATGCAACGCCAAGCATTGTTGTAGTTTTGATGATGATCTCCTTGGAGGTTGGACAGCGGCGCCGGATATTTCCAGCAGTCACGTCAAGTTACGCTGACCGCCTGTGGGCGTCGGTGCGCTAGCGTACGCAGTGCACAGCCTCTCCCGAGCTCACGCACACATGTTCCCCAGGCCCGGGCGTGACCGCGAAGCCGCCCGTAAACGCCCCGAACGAGGGTAGCACCATGCGCGTCGGTCCGATCAAAAAGCACGGCAGGCGCAGCGAATCGAGCCGGGTCGAGAGCCGGTACACCGGATGCACGTGCCCGGCCAGCACGTAGCCCGGCGCGCCGATGTCGGGATGGTGGCAAAACGCGAACGGCCCCACCGTGTGCGGCTCGTCGACCATGCCGATCGCCAGCGCTGCGGCCGGGTCGCCGGCGTGCTTGTCGTGGTTCCCGCGCACCAGGGTCAATATCAGGTTCGGATGGCGGGCGCGCCAGGCCAGCATGGTGGCGAGCGTGGCCGAGGCGTGGGCGGCGCGCGCATGCAAAAAGTCGCCCAGGAAGACGATCTCGCGGGTCGGGTGCGCGGCCAGCAGCGCGTCGAGCGCGGCCAGGTTTTCGGTGGTGGTCCCGCGCGGCACCGGCACGCCCTGCGCGCGGAACGATGCGGCTTTGCCGAAGTGGATGTCGGCGATGACCAGCATCTGCCGCGCCGGCCAATACAAGGCCTTTTCAGGCAGCAGCAGGACCGTTTCACCGGCCAGCCGCATTTCGCGGTACGTCATGGAAGGGCGGCTTTCTCCAGTTCGCGCAGCATGCGCGCCACGCGGTCGGACAATTTTTCGGTACTGAGTTTTTCGCGGAAGCGCTCGACCATCAGCGCAAAGCCGAACGGCGTGGCGCGTTTGACTTCATGATAGGCCACGCGGCGCGCCTGCAGCTCGACCAGCGTCTCGCGCAGGCGCGTCAGTTCCAGCTCCTGCTCCATCACCTCGCGCTGCGCCTGCGTGAGCAGCAGGTTGGCGGCGTCGTGCTTGCGGAACACCTCGAAAAACAGCGACGACGAGGCCTGGATCTGGCGCGTGCTTTTCGGCTGGCCCGGATAGCCCTGGAACACCAGCCCGGCGATGCGCGCCACTTCCCGAAAGCGTTGCTGCGACAACTGGGTCGCGTTCAGGCTGGCCAGCACGTCGTCGAGCAGCGCTTCGGTCGACAACAGCGGCACGGCGATCCCTGTCACATCATCGGAGGCGGCCAGGAAGGCGCGCGCCCAGTCCACCGGTTCGGCCGACAGCAATTCGAAACCATAATCATTGATCGCAATCGAAAACGTTATCGGCTGCACGCGCGCGATCCGGTAGGCGAACAGCGAGGCCAGTCCCATATGCACCGAGCGGCCCGCGAACGGGTACATGAACAGGTGATAGCCCTCGCGGCTGCTCATCGCTTCCACCACCAGCGTATCGATGGTCGGCAGCGCGGACCAGCGCTGCTGGATCTCCAGCAAAGGGCGGATCGCTTCCATTTCCGGGCCACGATACTCGCCGCGCGCGGCGTGGCGCAATTCTTCCAGCGCGGCGTGCGCCAGTTCCGACGACATCGGCATCTTGGCGCCCTGCCAGCGCGTGACCGCCCCGCGCGCGCCGGTGGCGCGCTTCACGAATGCGGTCATCTCGTGGACCCGGATGAACTCCAATATCCGTCCGCCGAACAGGAAATGGTCGCCCGCCTTCAAGCGCGAAATGAAGGATTCCTCGACGCTGCCGATGCGCCCTCCGCTCATGTACTTCACCTGCATCGTCGAATCGGACACGATGGTGCCGATGCCCATGCGGTGCCGCCGTCCCAGCGCCACGCTCGGCACGCGGTACACGCCCTCCTCGTCGGCAATCACGCGCTGGTATTCCGGATAGGCGATCAGGCTTTGCCCGCCGCGCGCCACGAAGTCGAGCGCCCATTGCCATTCTTCGGGCGTGAGCGCGCGGTACGACCAGGCGCTGCGCACTTCCTCATACAGCTGCCCGGAGCGAAAGCCCCCGCCCAGCGCCACCGTCACCAGGTGCTGCACCAGCACGTCGAACGGTTTGTTGGGCACCAGCCGCCCTTCGATACGGCGCGCGGCCACCGCCTGTTTGGCGCCGGCCGCTTCCAGCAATTCCATGCTGTTGGTTGGCACCAGGGTCACGCGCGAGACGCGCCCAGGTGCGTGGCCGCTGCGCCCGGCCCGTTGCAGCAGGCGCGCGATGCCCTTGGCGCTGCCGATCTGCAGCACCCGTTCGACCGGCAGAAAATCCACGCCCAGGTCCAGGCTGGCGGTGCAGATCACCGCTTTCAATTCGCCTTTTTTCAAGCCGTTTTCGACCCACTCGCGCACCTCGCGCGCCAGCGAGCCGTGATGCAGCGCGATCACGCCAGCCCAGTCGGGCCGCGCTTCCAGGATGTTCTGGTACCACAGCTCCGACTGCGAGCGGGTATTGGTAAACACCAGGGTGGCGTTGTAGTCCTCGATTTCCTTGATCACCGGTTGCAGCATGGCGATGCCGAGATGCCCGCCCCACGGAAAGCGCGACACATTGGCCGGAATCAGGGTATCGACCCGGATCTCCTTTTTCAGGTCGCCCTCGACCAGCGTACCCTTGCCCTCGCCGAGCAGCACATCCTGCGCCTCTACCAGGTTGCCCATCGTGGCCGACAGGCCCCACACCACCAGTTGCCGGTTCCAGTGGCGCAAGCGGGCCAGCGCCAGCTGCACCTGCACCCCGCGCTTGCTGCCCATGAGTTCATGCCACTCGTCGATGATGATCATGTCGAGGCTGGCGAACTGGGTCTGCGCCGCCGCGTGGCTAAGCAGCAGCGACAAGCTTTCGGGCGTGGTGATCAGCGCCGAGGGCATGGCGCGCGACTGGCGCGCACGCTCGGCCGACCCGGTGTCGCCGGTGCGCGCGCCGACCGTCCAGCCGGGGGCCAGCACCGCGCTAGACTCCTCCAGCGCGCGCTGGGTGTCGGCAGCCAGTGCGCGCATCGGCGTAATCCACAGCACCCGCAGGCCGGAAGCACGGCGCTTGCCGGCCAGCGCGCCGCGCAGCAGCGCCGCCAGCCACACCGCGTAGGTCTTGCCGGCGCCGGTGTTCGCGTGCAGCAGGCCCGATTCGCCGGCCAGCGCGGCGCGCCACACCGCGCGCTGGAAAGGAAACACCTTCCATTTGCGCGCGGCGAACCAGTCGTCGATGGCCTGCGCCATCTGGCTCTTGCTCATTGGCTGATGTTCATGTCGATCCTGCTCATGCGCCGGCGGCGGCCAGCAGGCCTTTCAAGGTATCGAGCGTGTCGGCGTCGTCGATGGTTTTGTCGTCGCGCTTGCGCAGGATGCGCGGAAAGCGCACCGCGATGCCGGCCTTGTGGCGGGTCGACAGCGCAATGCCTTCGAAGCCGATCTCGAACACCATGGTCGGTTTCACCGAACGCACCGGGCCGAATTTTTCAATCGTGGTCTTGCGGATCGCGTTGTCGACCACTGTAATCTCGGCGTCGGTCAGGCCCGAATACGCCTTGGCGAAGGGCACCAGCTTGCGCTCCTCGCCCTCGCCGTCCCACACCGCAAAGGTGTAGTCGGTGTAAAGCGAGGCGCGCCGGCCGTGGCCCGCCTGCGCATAGATCAGCACCGCGTCGATGGTGTACGGGTCGACCTTCCACTTCCACCAGGTACCCACATTCTTCGTGCGACCGACGCCATACTGGGCGTCGCGCGCCTTGACCATCATGCCCTCGACCCCGCGCGCGCGCGATTCTGTACGCACGGTGGCCAGTTCATGCCAGGTGGCGGCGCGGATCAGCGGCGACAATTTCAGCTGGGGCTTGTCGGTCTCGCGCACCAGCACCTCCAGCAGGGCGCGCCGCTCGTGCTGCGGCAGTGTACGCAGGTCCACGCCGTCCTGCTCGAGCAGGTCGTAGGCCACCAGCACCGCCGGCAGTTCGGCCAGCAGCTTGGCGGACAAGGTCTTGCGGCCAATGCGCTTTTGCAGGTCCGCAAAGGCGGCCGGCGTGTCTTCCTCGGTCCAGATCAGCACTTCGCCATCGACCACGGTACCCTCGGGCAGAGGCAGCGCCGCCAGTTCGGGAAAGCGCTCGGTGATCAGGTCTTCGCCGCGCGACCACAAGTAGTTTTGCGCGCCGCGCCGCACCAGCTGCGCGCGGATGCCGTCGTACTTCCATTCCACCTGCCAGTGGCCCACCTCGCCCAAGCCTTCCGGCTCGCCCTGCAACTGGTGCGCCAGGAAGAACGGGTACGGATGGCCCCCGCGCAGCTTGTGTTCTTCGTCCGACCGGGCGGCGATCAACTGCAGGAAACCGGCCGCCGTGGGCCGCACGCTGCCATCGGTCCAGCCCATCAGGCGCTGGGCTATGAGTTTACTGTCGACCGCCGACAGCGCCGACAGCGCGCGCGTGACCAGCAGTTTCGACACGCCGACCCGAAAGCCGCCGCCGATCAATTTGGTCAGCAGGAAGCGCTCGCGCCAATCGAGTTCGTTCCAGAACCCGAACAAGGCGCTGCGGATGGCGGCCGGATCGGCGCCGCGCAAGGGGCCGATGCGCTCCTGCATCCACTCGGCCAGTCCGATGTCGCTGTGCTGTTCGGGCGGCGGCAGGATGTGGGCGATGGTCTCGGCCAGGTCGCCGACGGCGTTGTAGGACTCGTCGAACAGCCATTCGTCGAGCTGCGCGTATTCGATGGCGTACTGGCGCAGCAGCTTGGTCGGCACCGCCTGGCGCGGCTTGCCGCCGGCCAGGAAGTAGACCGCCCAGGCGGCGTTGGCGGGCGCCGCGCTGCCAAAATAGGCTTGCAGCGCTTCGAGCTTGCGGTTGGTGGCGGTGGTTTCATCGAGCTCGGTGTACAGGCGGGCAAACTCACGCATCCGTCACCTCGGGCGTCCCCTCGGGCGTCACCTCGGGCGCCGGCGCGGCGGCAGCTTCCACGGCGTCGTCCTCGTCGCCGTATTCGGTGCCGAAACCGGAGGCGTCCAGCCCGACCTGGCGCAGCCAGCGCACCATGATCGGAATCGATCCGTGCGTGACGATGACGCGCGGCGCTTCGGTGGCGCGGATGGCGCTCATCAAACCCGGCCAGTCGGCGTGATCGGACAAGACGAAGCCCCGGTCCACGCCGCGCCGGCGGCGCGCGCCGCGCAGCTGCATCCAGCCGCTGGCAAAGGCATCGCTGTAGTCGCCGAAGCGCTTCATCCAGGTTGAATTGCCCGCCGACGGCGGCGCGATCACGATCGCACGCTTGATGGCCGCCTTGTCGACATCGGTCACCAGCACGGTGGGCGGCAGCGCCACCCCGCCGGCGCGGTAGACGCGGTTGATCGGTTCGGCCGCGCCGTGGCAGATGATGGTGCCGATCGAGGGATCGAGGCCCGACAGGATGCGCTGCGCCTTGCCGAACGAGTAGGCGAAGACCACGCTGGCGCGGCCATCGTCGGCGTTCTTGCGCCACCAGGCGTTGATGTCGTCGAAAATTTCCTGCTCCGGTTGCCAGCGGTAGATCGGCAGCCCGAACGTCGATTCGGTGATGAAGGTGTCGCAGCGCACCGGCTCGAACGGCACGCAGGTGCGGTCCGGTTCGACCTTGTAGTCGCCCGACGCCACCCACACTTCGCCGCGATGCTCCATGCGCACCTGGGCCGAGCCGAGCACATGGCCGGCCGGGTGCAACGAAACCGTCACGCCGTTATGCACGATGCGCTCGCCGTATTCGAGGCCGTCGATGTGGATCTCGCCCAGGCGCGAACGCAGCACGTTGACGCCGCTCGCAGCCGACAAGTAGTGGCCGTGGCCGACGCGCGCGTGGTCGCCGTGCGCGTGGGTGATCACGGCGCGCTCCACCGGCCGCCACGGGTCGATGTAGAACTGCCCCGGGACGCAAAACAGTCCCTCCTTGCGTACCACTACCATGTCCGACATGCGCGCTCTCCTAGACTGCTTCGACGTAATCGGCCAGGAAGGTCTTTTCGCCGTGCTCGGGGAAGGCGATGGTGACCTGGTCGCCCGCCATCGACACCACGGTGCCGACGTCGAACCTGGGTACGCGCACGCTGGCGCCGGGCTCGAAGCGCGGGGCCGCCGGTACGGGTTCGGGGTCGCGTTCGAATTCATCGTCGCGGATCTCGATCTCGGCCAGCGCCGGGGGATTCTTGCAGTTATCGCAGCGGCAGCACTTGTCGAAGCCCTCGACTTGGTCCTTGAAGTAATCGAGCAGCACCTTCCAGCGGCAAAAGCCGCTCACCGCGTACGATACCATCTGTTCCAGCGATTCGCGGTCGCGCTCCTGCTTGCGCGCATAGATGGCGGCGAGCTCCTCGAACAGGTCGGCACTGGTCTCGTTTGCGGTGAGCACGTACTCGAGTTTGCGGTTCTGGCGCAGCAGCTTGCCGTCCTTGAGCAGCTTGAGGCAGATCTTCAGCTTGCCCGAGGCCAGTTCGCCGAGCGCCTCGTTCAGGCGGTCGAAAGTCACCTTCTCTTGCGCGGCCATGAGGCATACCGCATCGTACAGCGCTTTCAGGTCGTTGGCGCTCGGGTAGTGCTTGACGAGGAAGAACTGCTGCAGGCGTTTGTCGTCCTGGAAGTACAGCAGGGTACACTCGGCGTCCAGGCCATCGCGCCCGGCGCGGCCGGACTCCTGGTAGTAGGCTTCCAGGTTGGCGGGCAGCTGCAGGTGCAGCACGAAGCGGGTGTCCGGCTTGTCGATGCCCATGCCGAAGGCGTTGGTGGCGACCATGACGCGCTTCTCGCCCGACATGAAGTCATCCTGGTTGCGCTTGCGTTCCGCCGCCGGCAGCTTGCCGTGATAGATCGTGGCGCTCTCGCCCGCGCCGACGAGAATGGCGAGCATCTCTTCGGCCGCCTTGACGGTGGCCGCGTAGACGATGCCCACGCCCTGCGCCGACTGCACGTAGTCCAGCGCGCGCGCATAGCGCTCGTCGTTGTTGGTGACCTGGGCCACGCGGTAGTGCAGGTTGGGGCGATAGATGCCCGTATTGACGACGCTCATGCGCGCGCGCCCAAGCTGGCGGGCGATATCGGCCATGACATCGTCGGTCGCGGTGGCGGTCAACGCCAGCACCGGCGGACGTTTCAAGGCGTCGATGGCGGCCGCCATGTCAAGGTAGGCCGGACGGAAATCGTGGCCCCACTGCGAAATGCAGTGCGCTTCATCGATCACCACCAGCGCGATCCTGATTTCCTTGAGGGTGTCGAGGAAGGACGGCATCGACAGCCGCTCCGGCGTGCAGAACACGATCTCGTGGAAACCGCTGCGGATGCCCTCGATGGCGGCGTCTTCCTCTTCGCGTGTCAGGCTGCTGTTGACCTGCACGGCGCGCACGCCGAGCGCATCGAGCTTTTCGAGCTGGTCTTTCATCAGGGAGATCAGTGGCGACACCACGATCGTGGTTCCTTCCAGGATCCGCGCCGGAATTTGGTAGCACAGCGATTTGCCGCTGCCAGTCGGCATGATCGCCAGCGTGTCCTTGCCGTCGAGGACGCTGTCGATCACCTGTTGCTGGCCATCGCGCAGACTCTCCACCCCGAAAATCGAGCGCAGCAGCTGCTTGATGGTGTGGCGGCGGGCGGCGCGGGCGCCGTTGTTGAGGAGTTGTCGGTTGTGAGTAGTCATGCAACAACTTTAAGGTACACGCACAGGGTGCGCCATAGGACGCCGCCTACATTTTTCGTAGGAGGAAGACAACAGCCGAGGTCGCGAGCCAACGTCCTACATGGCGTCGGACGTTTTGCCGATAGTTACTATCGAGAACCTTGGTTAAGATGATCACATACCACTAGCAACTTATCTCACGCACGACCGGAGGACATCATGATGCGCTTATTTCCACTGACTTGGCTGCCCTGCACATCGGCCTGGCCAGCGCGGCAACGTATCTGCTGTGCTCCACCGATGTGTTGAACGAGTACGCCGCGGCGCTGTTCTTCCACTAAGCGCCTGGATATCCCGTTTTTTGCGTGGCGAAGCAGTCGCTGGCGAGGCGACGGGTCGCCAGCATGGCTGCGCGGCTGGCGCATGGCCGGCTTTGGCGCGCCCGTGGCGCACCTGGGTTCTTCCCTCCCCCCTCCTCCCCGCGCGCTCAGCTATCGGCCGCCAGGAATGTGCTGAGATAAGGCGCCGTGCGGCTGCGTTTTTCACGCGCCAGCATGGCCGGCGGCCCCGAAAAAACAAGCTTGCCGCCCGCGTCCCCGGCGCCCGGTCCGATATCGATCACCCAGTCGCTGGCCGCGACCACCCGCATAGTGTGTTCGACCGCGATCACGCTGTTGCCGGCGTCGACCAAGCGTTCAAGCTGCACCAGCAGCTTGTCGACATCGGACGGATGCAGCCCGGTGGTCGGCTCGTCGAGGATGTATAGCATCTTGCCGCGCGCGGCGCGTTGCAGCTCGGTGGCCAGCTTGATGCGCTGCGCTTCGCCGCCCGACAGCTCGGTGGCCGGCTGGCCCAGGCGCAGGTAGCCCAGGCCGACGTCGCGCAGCACGTCCAGCGAACGCGCCACGGGCGCCTCTTCCGCAAAAAACGCGGCGGCGGCATCGACCGTCATCCCCAGCACCTCGGCGACGTTCTTCCCGTTCCAGGTCACTTCCAGGGTCTTGGCGTTATAGCGCGCGCCATTGCAGGTCGGGCATGGCGCGTACACGCTGGGCAGGAACAGCAGTTCGACCATCACCTGGCCCTCGCCTTCGCAATGGGCGCAGCGGCCCTTGGCCACGTTGAACGAGAAACGGCCCGCGTCGTAGTGGCGCGCGCGCGCCGTCTTGGTGGCGGCGAACAGTTTGCGCACATGGTCGAACAGGCCGGTGTAGGTCGCCAGGTTCGAGCGCGGAGTACGCCCGATCGGCTTCTGGTCGACCCGCACCAGGCGCAAGATGTGCTCCATGCCTGAGACGATGCGTCCTTCGGTCGGGATGATTTCAACATGCTCCGGCCCGTCGCCTTCGTCGGCCTGCGCCACCTGCGGCTGGCCAAGCGCCGCGCCGACCAGTTCCACCAGCACCTGGCTGACCAGGCTGGACTTGCCGGAGCCGGATACGCCGGTCACGCTGGCCAGAACGCCGAGCGGCAGGTCGATATCGAGCCGGTCGAGGTTATTCCGGGTGACGCCTTCGAGCCGCAGCCAGGCCATTGGCTCGCGCGGCGTGCGCGCCGGTGGCGGATCGGCCGCGAACAGGTAGCGGCGCGTGTGCGAGGCCGCGATATCGCGCAAGCCATCGGGCGGGCCGCTGTACAGGATATGGCCGCCCTGCTCGCCCGCTTCGGGACCGACGTCCACGATCCAGTCGGCGTGGCGGATCACATCAAGCGCATGTTCGACCACGAACAGCGAATTGCCGGCCGCCTTGAGCTGGGCCAGCGCGGTCAACAAGGCTTCGGTATCGGCCGGATGCAGGCCGGCCGACGGTTCATCGAGCACATACACCACCCCGAACAGGTTCGAACGCACCTGGGTGGCCAGGCGCAGGCGCTGCAACTCGCCCGGCGACAGGGTCGGCGTGCTGCGCTCGAGCGACAGGTAGCCCAGGCCCAGCGCCAGCAGCACGTCCAGGCGCGCGACCAGGTCTTCGGCGATGCGGCGCGTGACGATGATTTTTTCGGGATGCGCGGCCGCCGCCCTGGCATTGCGCTTGGCGCTGCCGTCCGCAAAAGGGCGCAGCAGCGTTGCCAGGCGTTCGAGCGGCAGGCGCGAAATGTCGGCGATGTCCATGCCGCCGAAGGTGACGGACAGCGACTCCCGGCGCAGGCGCTTGCCGTGGCACGCCGGGCACTCGGCGCTGACCATGTAGCGCGCCACGCGCCTTTTCATCGATGCGCTTTCGGTGCTGGCGAAGGTGTGCAGCACGTAGCGGCGCGCGCCGGTAAAAGTGCCCTGGTAACTCGGCGTTTCCTTGCGCTTGAGCGCCGCGCGCACCTGGTCGGGCGTAAAACCGGCGTACACCGGCACCGTTGGCGTCTCGTCGGTGAACAGGATCCAGTGGCGTACTTTTTTGGGCAGGTCGCGCCAGGGTGTATCCACATCGTAGCCGAGCGTGACGAGGATATCGCGCAGGTTCTGGCCGTGCCAGGCGGTGGGCCAGGCGGCGACGGCGCGTTCGCGGATGGTGAGGCTGTCGTCGGGCACCATCGACTGTTCGGTCACCTGGTACACGCGCCCCAGGCCGTGGCACCCGGTGCAGGCGCCTTCCGGCGTGTTGGGCGAAAACGACTCGGCGTACAACAGCGGCTGGCGCGCCGGATAGTCCCCCGCGCGCGAATACAGCATGCGCAGCGAATTGGACAAGGTACTGACGCTGCCGACCGAGGAACGGGTGGTGGGCGAGCCGCGCTGCTGCTGCAGGGCGACGGCGGGCGGCAGGCCGTCGATGTCGTCGACCTCGGGCACCGGCATCTGGTGGAACAGGCGGCGCGCGTAGGGCGAGACCGATTCGAGGTAGCGCCGCTGGGCCTCGGCGTACAAGGTGCCGAAAGCGAGCGAGGACTTGCCCGAGCCGGACACGCCGGTAAACACCACCAGCGCATCGCGCGGGATGTCGACATCGACGTTTTTCAGATTGTGTTCGCGCGCGCCGCGCACCTGCACGAAGCCGGGCCGGGCCAGCGCTGCGATGGCGGGAGCGTCGTCGTTTTTCTTGCGCATGGAGGAGCTGCCAATGACATTAACAAGCCGCCATTAGACCCCAGTCCGCTTGTCGCCACCGTACGTTCCCACACCAACCCCGCCGGTGCCCCCCCGCCGGTGTCAGGTCTGACATTCGGACACGTGCTCAGCACTTGCGCACAGCCTAACGTTGAGGTCGTGTCCGAATGTCAGACCTGACACCGGTGGATGACACCGGTGGATTGAGCTCGTGTCCGAATGTCAGACCTGACACCGGTGGATTGTTGGGCTCGTGTCCGAATGTCAGACCTGACACCGGTGGGGAATACCGGCGGGAATCGGCATAGGGGGCAGCTAAATATAGCTGCTCCCCTGCCACACCACCCGGCATGCGGGTCCGCACCGGGCGGTTCGAGTAGTTGAGGTTATGTGAGGCGAGGCATGCCAAGGCGATCAAAGTAGGC
>NZ_WHJF01000729.1:0-201 GCF_011682185.1 Massilia genomosp. 1 | reverse complement strand
CATCGGCCGGCAATTGGTGGTGGCAATGATCGCATTGGCTCGGCAGTGGATGGACGACGATCTCGGTCGGTTGCGCCGTTTGCATCAGCGTCGTTCCGTCGTGGCCCGGCTGCCCGCCGACCTTCTTGTCCGAGGGCTTGCGCAAGGATTTCGTTTTCTTCTTTTTCAAGCCATCGGCCGACGGCGGCACACTGGAATTGT
>NZ_WHJF01000728.1:0-201 GCF_011682185.1 Massilia genomosp. 1 | reverse complement strand
CAACAAGGCGTTGGCGATGCAAAAAGAGAATCATGAGGCCGGTAACAAGTTCATCGGCTACGTCGCCATGGCGAAGCAATTGACCGGGTGGCGCACTGGTCCTGACACACCTTGGCTGAAGGACGCGCCGTGTCATCCGCTGCAACATGCATTGAAGCACTTGGAGAGGGCGTACAAGAACTTCTTCGAGAAACGGGCCGA
>NZ_WHJF01000727.1:0-202 GCF_011682185.1 Massilia genomosp. 1 | reverse complement strand
CAGTGGTCGTGCAACTCTTTGCTGCAGTAGGCAGCATCCATCACATCGTACAAATTGGTGACCCGTTGCTTCGTAATGTGCGACAGCGGCACGGCGGCGCGGCTGTCATGCATCGACGCGGAACACAGCAAGGCGGCGATGGGAACGCCACAATCGGCAGTGTCAATATGCAGCTTGTACCCGTTCCAGCTGGTCTTGTAAC
>NZ_WHJF01000726.1:0-202 GCF_011682185.1 Massilia genomosp. 1 | reverse complement strand
CAGTGGTCGTGCAACTCTTTGCTGCAGTAGGCAGCATCCATCACATCGTACAAATTGGTGACCCGTTGCTTCGTAATGTGCGACAGCGGCACGGCGGCGCGGCTGTCATGCATCGACGCGGAACACAACAAGGCGGCGATGGGAACGCCACAATCGGCAGTGTCAATATGCAGCTTGTACCCGTTCCAGCTGGTCTTGTAAC
>NZ_WHJF01000725.1:0-202 GCF_011682185.1 Massilia genomosp. 1 | reverse complement strand
GACACTGCCAAGCGGAGGATCGATTTCGAGGTCGCCTGCAACGCGAAACAGTTGCCTTGCCCTGCCTGCGGCGTGAACGGGCAAGGTGTTCATGACAGGGTCAGGCGCGACTGGCGCCACCTTGATTTCTTCCAGCATGAGGCCTGGCTGCATGCCGACGTACCGCGGGTCGATTGCGGCGCATGTGGCAAGACAACGACGG
>NZ_WHJF01000724.1:0-202 GCF_011682185.1 Massilia genomosp. 1 | reverse complement strand
ACGCCGCAGGCAGGGCAAGGCAACTGTTTCGCGTTGCAGGCGACCTCGAAATCGATCCTCCGCTTGGCAGTGTCAAGCTCGACCTTGACCACTTCCCACGGAAACTTCAGTCCCAGCGCGGACGTAAACAGGGCTTCGACACCAATACTCATTGCGGCTTCCTTAGATTAAACAGTGCTCGTTGCTGTGGATGGGCGCATCA
>NZ_WHJF01000723.1:0-203 GCF_011682185.1 Massilia genomosp. 1 | reverse complement strand
CGAACTTCATCGGCAGGCGCGAAGTGTTCCTTCTCGCCGCCACGCGGATTATGGTCGATCAGGGGGACGTGTCCCAGTGCGCGGCAGTGGTCGTGCAACTCTTTGCTGCAGTAGGCAGCATCCATCACATCGTACAAATTGGTGACCCGTTGCTTCGTGATGTGCGACAGCGGCACGGCGGCGCGGCTGTCATGCATCGACGC
>NZ_WHJF01000722.1:0-203 GCF_011682185.1 Massilia genomosp. 1 | reverse complement strand
CATCGGCCGGCAATTGGTGGTGGCAATGATCGCATTGGCTCGGCAGTGGATGGACGACGATCTCGGTCGGTTGCGACGTTTGCATCAGCGTCGTTCCGTCGTGGCCCGGCTGCCCGCCGACCTTCTTTTCCGAGGGCTTGCGCAAGGATTTCGTTTTCTTCTTTTTCAAGCCATCGGCCGACGGCGGCACACTGGAATTGTGG
>NZ_WHJF01000721.1:0-203 GCF_011682185.1 Massilia genomosp. 1 | reverse complement strand
CATCGGCCGGCAATTGGTGGTGGCAATGATCGCATTGGCTCGGCAGTGGATGGACGACGATCTCGGTCGGTTGCGCCGTTTGCATCAGCGTCGTTCCGTCGTGGCCCGGCTGCCCGCCGACCTTCTTTTCCGAGGGCTTGCGCAAGGATTTCGTTTTCTTCTTTTTCAAGCCATCGGCCGACGGCGGCACACTGGAATTGTGG
>NZ_WHJF01000720.1:0-203 GCF_011682185.1 Massilia genomosp. 1 | reverse complement strand
CAAGCGCCTCGCCGCAGCCTTGCCTGACCGCCGTCATCAGAGCTATGTCGACCATTCTTATCACGATATTTTGACACAACGTATCTACCAAATCGGCTGCGGCTACGAGGACGGGAACGACTCGAACCGCCTGCGCCACGATCCGATGTTCAAGCTTGGCGCCGCGCGCTTGCCGTTCGACGATGATGGCGCGCTGGCGTCCG